>NZ_JBATLB010000259.1:0-36872 GCF_049669965.1 Muriicola sp.
AGAGATCTCTTCATGGTCTTGTATAATCCTCTGAATATCCCTTTTCCTCTGTATGCCTTATCAATACAAACCTGCCCCATGACCAAATAAGATTGCTCTGTTGGCACCACCTCCCCGATTTGTTCAAACATGGATAAGAGTACCGGAATCTCCCTGGAAAAATCGGGATGCATACATAGCGCATACCCAATGACCCGCCCTTTGTCCTTGGCGATGATATGAGGACAAATCGCGTTCATTTTGGACAAGAGGTCTAAGGTGTGAGACACGGTCACAAAACCTTCCTTTTCAATCTCTTTTTCCGTAAGATTAGTAGCAAGGTTCTGCTCCTGAAGCGCTAGTATTTCTGCCAGTTCTTCTTGCCGACTCACACGGGTAAATTCAATTGCCATCCTAAACGGAAATTTATGTTGCTGTTTGTAAAAAGGAAGATAGCATTTATTGATGTAAATGCTACTTTTGTGGCATGACAAGGCTGCCAAGAAAATTAACTCAAAAACTACAGGAACGAAGTGAGCGGAATGCACTTCGTGAATTACAGTCTAATTCAAAGAAGGTAGATTTTGTATCGAATGACTATCTGGGGATGGCTACAAACGAGGCAGACTTTCACAAGGCATATAAACTGTTAAACGAACGGAATATACTGCAAAACGGGTCTACCGGTTCCAGGTTACTATCGGGCAATAGTCACTTGTATGAGGAAACCGAACAACAACTGGCAGCCCATTACAACGCAGAATCGGCTCTGATATTTAATTCGGGTTACGACGCCAATCTTGGCTTTTTTTCGGCAGTACCTCAACGTACCGATGTCGTGGTCTTTGACGAATACATCCATGCCAGTATGCGCGATGGGATCCGAATGGGAACCGCTAAAAGCCTGAAATTTAAACACAATGACTTCGATGATTTGGGAGTCATCCTTAAAAAGATCAGGGGTGATGCAGAGCCATCATCCATTTGTTATGTAGTTACAGAATCTGTCTTTTCTATGGACGGAGATAGTCCGGATCTGCCCAATCTCATTTCATTGTGCAGGGAGTATCAATGTAAACTGATCCTCGATGAGGCTCATGCCATCCGCGGAATAAATAAGGCCATAGACGATCTTGGAATTACAGGATTTGATGATGAGGTTTTGTTTGCGCGGATAGTTACTTTCGGTAAAGCCATGGGAGTACAGGGATCGGCTATACTGGGGAGTGCCCCCTTAAAGTCCTATCTCTTAAATTTCGCAAGGAGTTTTATTTATACCACAGCCTTACCGCCCATGACGGTGGCCTCTATCCTTACAGTAATCCAAGACGCTACATCGGCAGAATTCAAGCAACAAAAAGAAAGCTTAAAAGAAAATATCATGATCTTTACCCGGCAAGTCAGGAATTTAGAATTGAATAACAACTTTATCCCCAGTGCTTCTGCCATTCATTGCTGCGTTATTCCAGGGAATACCAGCGTAAAGAAGATAGCAGATGTTTTGCAAAAGAACGGATTTGATGTTAGACCTATTCTGTCGCCTACCGTGCCTGAGGGGCAAGAACGCCTCCGGTTTTGCCTTCACTCTTATAACACCCACAATGAAATCTTGGAAGTATTGAGTATCTTGGCTACTGCAATGAAAAAGGAGTTACATGACTGACAAATTCTATACTTTGGGCGCCTTTGAGTTTCCTGCAGATGTTCAGGTCATCAAAGGCCGACTAGAATCTGAAGGGATCTACGTTTACCTGCGCGATGAGAACTTTCTAAATATGGATCCTCTGGCTAGTCAGGCTATAGGGGGCGTAAAACTACAGGTATATACCAAAGATAAAGAGAAGGCTATCGCTATCTATGACGAATTCAGGAGATATGCCATAGATGATGAAGGAAACCCCGTTACCTGTCCCAATTGTAAGGCTCAGCGTTCAGAGGTCTATTACACCCGAAAAGGGATCTTTAACAAACTCTTTCCCTTTTTCGAAAAGACAAAATATAAATGTCTGAACTGTCAGATGATCACCCAACCATCCTGATCCATGAAACGTATTTTTGTAACAGGAATCTCTACTGAAGTTGGGAAGACCATGGCCTCTGCCATGATAGTGGAAGCCCTGGAAGCAGATTATTGGAAGCCAATACAGGCAGGCGACCTGGAGCACACAGACAGCCATAAGATCGCAGAACTCATTAGCAATAAAAGAACCGTGATCCACAAGAACAGCTACGCTCTAAATACACCTATGAGTCCACATGCTGCAGCTAATATAGATGGTATAAGCATTCAATTAAAGAACATAAGGGAACCAGAAACCAACAATCATCTGGTCATTGAAGGAGCAGGTGGTCTGCTAGTTCCTCTCAATGAAAAGAATACCATTCTGGATCTGATTAAACCAAATTATAAGGTGGTAGTGGTCTCCCGGCATTACCTGGGAAGTATTAACCATTCGCTGCTAACCATTGGTTGGCTGCAAGACAAAGGGTATGAGGTGTCTGTTTTATTCAGCGGGGATAAACACCCTAGCACAGAAGAGATTATTTTGTCTAAAACAGGGATACAGTCTATTGGTCGAATTGAAGAAGAGCAAAAATTTGACAGAGCCCTTATAAGAAAATACGCAAGCCAATTCAAAGAGAATCTATTGGCCCTCTAGTCTTGTAAAAATCTCGGCCCTGCCTACGATTCCTTCTAAACTATAGTGATCAGTTAAATAGGCCCTTACATAGGCATCTTCTGCTATATATTCCTTATCGAAAACGGATTTATCTTTTCTGGTGATCACTGTTTTTGGGCGAATACTATCCATGAGAAATACCAATTCGGCCATAGAAGTTTTCCTTGGATTATCGAAATATGGGAACAGATCGGCCCTGCAAATATTACTCGGATGAGTAGCTGCCTTGGTCGGAGGGGACGCATCCAGCAACCAATACCCAATATGATATTCAAAAAAAAGGACCTCTTTAGAGTTTAATCCATTTGTCAAAATAGAATTGGGCACGCTAATTCCTTCTCCGTTGAAGTAGGTGCCATGCGTCACTTTGTTTTTAATAATGGCATAGTACTCCTTATAGGATTCTGCCGGGATCAAAAAGGCCAGTACCAGGATAATAGGATAATATTTTGATTTGAAAACTATGGCATTGGTAAGGGCAATGCCTATAAGCACTAACAAGATGGGATAGAGTTGCATAAGGTAATGTCCGTTTACTTTGCCACTTTTCAAAAAGGAAAATACCACTCCCGCACTTACTGTTACCAGCAATACAATAGCAGGCTCCCTGAAGTTGAGCCATTTTTTCTTCCAGCTTACGACAGCGGCTGCAAGGAGTACAACACATAAGGGGAGTACTTTAAATATAGAACTTTGAAGGGTTTTTGCGTAGGCCAACGGCGCCAGGATCACAGAATCTATCCAAACAGAGAATACTTCGTCCAGCGCATAGGGCAGGGCGGTCAGGACTACGATCAATACAATTCCTGATCCAAGGATCATCATCTTGAACAGTCCTTGAAGCAGATTTTTATTTCGGTAACCGCTGACCATAAAAAATAAGACGATACCAAGAACAGCATAGGCAAGATTTAGCTTCATCATCAAAGAAATACCCAGGGATATGCCTGCGAAAAAAAACCATTTCTTTTGATTGTATTTGATGAGTATATAAAGGGCGGGCATAAAAAAAAGCATGCTCAGGTGCTCAGACATCACCCCCTGTAAACTGCCAAAAAGGCTAAGTAAATACACACAGCCAATGGCTGCCCAGAACCCTACCAAAGTAGATTTCACTTCTTTCCCTATTTTATAGGTAAAGAAGGCGATGATTGCTACTGCCAGGGCTCCCACAAGCCGGATAGCGATAAAACTTTTACCAAATATGTAAATTATCAGAGCGAAGAATAGATAAACAAGCGGAGGTTTCAGATCCCATAATTGGGTGTATGGCAAGTGCCCATCAATCCATGATTGAGCCATCAGAATAAAAGTACTCTCATCTCTGTCTACATAATCTCTGAAAAAAAAGGGGAGGCGAAGCAGTACGGATATAAGTGTTAACCATAGAAAAACCTTGCGATCATTCAATTTTTCATAGGTAGGAGTAAGAGATGTTATAACTTTGCTTAGCATGTTCCTAGGGAATTTCCCCTATACTGCAAGATAGATAAATAGATGTTTCCCTAAAATAGTGGTCTTGAAGAAACTTTCGGAAAGAGATAAAAAGTATTTGTGGCATCCTTTAACACAACATAAGCTGCACCCAACCATGCTGGGCATCCAAAGGGCAACTGGTGCAATCTTGGTTGATGAGGATGAAAAAGAATACATAGATGGGATTGCCTCCTGGTATACGGCTATGTATGGGCATTGCAACCCACAAATCACTCAGCGTGTGGCACAACAAATGCTACAACTAGATCAGGTGGTTTTTAGCGGATTCACCCATGAACCCGCCATTGCGCTTTCGGAGGCCCTAATGGAGATCTTACCTTATAATCAGGCAAAGTTGTTCTTTTCAGATAACGGGTCGACCGCCACCGAGATAGGCATCAAAATGGCCCTGCAGTATTTTTATAATAAAGGAGAAAAGCGAACTGTGATGCTCGCTTTTGAAGAAGGGTTTCACGGAGATACTTTTGGAGCCATGTCGGTTTCCGGACTCTCTTCCTACAACGGACCTTTTGAACAACACTTCATTGCAGTAGAAAGGATCCCTGTACCTACTTCAGAAAGTATCGAAGAGATTTTAGAAACGCTCGCAGAAAGGCTAAAAAAGGAGGACGTTGCCGGATTTATTTACGAACCCCTTGTGCAAGGGGCCGCTGGCATGAAAATGCACCATGCAGAACATCTTTGCAGAATCGTTAGAGTGTTGAAATTACACGGCATCATCACCATTGCAGATGAGGTTATGACCGGTTTTGGGAAGACGGGAACAAATTTTGCTTCAGATCAGATAACGGTAAAACCAGATATACTATGTCTTTCCAAAGCACTAACTGCCGGTCTCTTACCTATGGCTATTACCAGCTGTACCCAAAAGATTTATGATGCATTTTACAAGGATGAGATTGTCAAGGGTTTTTTTCATGGACATACCTATACCGCAAATCCCTTAGCATGCACTGCTGCGTTGGCGGCTATAGAGCTTTTGCGATCTTCGGAAATTCAGTCACATATTCAAAGAATCATAGAGAACCATCAAGAATTTGATCAACTAGTAAAAGATCATCCCAAAGTAGCAAGTACCAGGCAGCTGGGTATTATCTATGCCTTAGATCTAAAAACTCAAACAGCAAGGTATGGTAGTTTAAGAGACCAGTTGTTTGCCCACTTCATGGAGCAGGGTGTTTTCTTAAGGCCGTTGGGGAACACTATCTATATATTGCCACCTTATGTTGTTTCAGATGCCCAATTACAAAAGGTCTATGCTGCTATATTGAGTGCTTTGGACATTGTGCCATAGATTGCGTTGACTTCTTGTATCATCCCGGAAAGGATTTACATAGTTGATAGGCGGAAAGAAGATTAGAACAAGTATTTTTGTCCCAAAATCTTATTTTCTTGATCAATCCCATATCCATAGTTTCAATCCACTCTCTTTCCGCACTGGGGGAGGGCAGTGAGGAGGTTTGGCAATCGTATTCCACCAATAGCCATGCGTTAAAGGAAGTTGTTTTTAAAGGCGAAGCCGCCTGGGTAGCTCCTGTATCAGAAAAGAATCAAAAATTAATTAATATCCTGCGACAAGAGAATCAGGACTACAGGAAATTGGATGATACGGTCCTCTTTGCTATGTTAAGCGCTAGGAAGGCCATAGCTCTGGCGGGATGGGAAAACCAAAAAGATATTGGCGTAAATATAGGTTCCTCCCGAGGTGCCACCGGATTATTTGAAAAATATCATCAGGAGTTTCTGACAGAAGGCAGGACCGTACCTTTGGCATCCCCTACTACCACGCTTGGGAATATTTCTTCCTGGGTGGCTCATGACCTGCAAACTACAGGTCCTGAGATCTCACACTCCATAACTTGCTCAACAGCTTTGCACGCAATGCTAAACGGTATTGCCTGGATCCAAAGTGGCATGGCTGCGAAATTCCTGGTAGGAGGTAGTGAGGCCCCGCTCACCGATTTTACAATTGCTCAGATGAAGGCCCTGAAGATCTATTCACAGGAGAAAGAGGACTATCCTTCAAAAGCCCTCGATCTAACCAAGACAAGGAATAGCATGGTCTTGGGAGAAGGTGCCGTGATGGCATGTTTGGAACAAGGCATTTCAAAAAGAAGCACGGCTGTAATTGAAGGTATTGGCTTTGCAACCGAAATATTGGAGCATTCCGTATCTATCTCAACAGAGGCTAGTTGTTTTCAACGATCAATGAAAATGGCTTTAGGGGATATTCCCCCGGGATCTGTAGATGCAATTGTAATGCACGCTCCGGGGACACTACAGGGAGATCTGTCAGAATTCAAGGCGGTGCAAAAGGTCTTTGGTTCGGAATTACCTCTCTTAACCACTAACAAATGGAAAACAGGGCATACCCTGGGTGCGTCCGGACTTTTGAGCCTGGAAATGGCGCTATTGATGTTGCAACATCAGGTTTTTATTCCCTTGCCCTATAACAATCCAAAAGCGGAAAGTAAAAAGCTGCACAGGATTCTTGTAAATGCCGTTGGATTTGGCGGTAATGCGGTTAGTATTTTATTAAAACACCCGAACTAAGGGATTTGACATATATTAATGACCTATTATTGTCACTATTTCAAAGGATTCTCTATTTTTGAACAGGCCTAAATTAGCTGTATGAACGAAGAAAGACACAATTGGACCAAAGCGGAAATACTCGATATATATAATCTTCCCATGATGGAGCTCCTCTATAAGTCGGCTACCATTCACAGAAAACATCACGATCCTAACAAGGTTCAGGTATCTACACTATTGTCTATTAAGACAGGCGGATGTCCGGAAGACTGCGGATATTGTCCTCAGGCTGCCCGTTACCATACCGATATTGAAGGGAATGACTTAATGACCGTATCTCATGTAAAAGCACAGGCATTGAGAGCAAAGGCCTCCGGAAGTTCCAGGGTTTGTATGGGTGCTGCCTGGCGCAATGTAAAGGACGGACCAGAATTTGATCAGGTATTGGAAATGGTTCGTACCATCAATAAGTTAGATATGGAGGTATGTTGCACCCTTGGAATGCTTACCGAGAACCAGGCGCAACGCTTGGCGGAAGCCGGACTTTATGCCTATAACCACAATTTGGACACTTCCGAGGATTATTATAAGGACGTTATTTCAACCAGGGCCTTCCAGGATCGTCTGGAGACCATAGATAATGTAAGAAAGAGCAATGTAACCGTGTGCAGTGGTGGCATCATTGGCATGGGTGAAAAGCTAGAGGACAGAGCGGGGATGTTAGTGGCACTCGCCACTTTAGATCCTCAGCCAGAGTCGGTTCCCATCAATGCCTTAGTGGCTGTAGAAGGAACCCCCATGGAAGATATGGAGCCCATTCCTATTTGGGACATGATAAGAATGGTCGCAACCACCAGGATCGTGATGCCAAAGACCCAGGTAAGGCTTTCAGCCGGTCGTACAGAGATGAGCAGGGAAGGACAGGCTATGTGTTTCTTTGCCGGGGCAAATTCTATTTTTGCAGGCGACAAACTATTGACTACCCCTAATCCGGATGTGAATGAAGATATGGAGATGTTCAGGCTATTAGGACTGCAACCGCAAAAGGCGTTCGAAAAAATGCCACAACCCAAGACACTGGAAGAAGAAGAGTCTCAATTTAAGGCAATTGGCGAGCGTCCAAAATGGTCCAGACCAGGTCATACTATTGAACGGAATGAATTGGCAAAACAAAAAGCCAAGTCTTCATAAGCCTTTATTGGCATCGTTCTTGAACTACATTTTTGTATCGGATAATTTCGATTTTTTACCTTTGGGAAGCTGACAAAATGCGAACGTATTGAAATTAATTGAGATACCCAGAATTACGACCCTTACCAAAGATCAGTTCTTGAAGGACTATTTGAGGCCGCAAAAACCTGTGGTGATCGAAAGGCATATTGAGGACTGGCCGGCGTATTCCAAATGGAATTTTGAGTATATAAAGGAAATAGCCGGAGAGAAAATTGTGCCTCTGTACGATGACAGGCCTGTGGATCACAAAGAGGGTTTTAATCAGCCGCATGCCACTATGAAGATGAAAGATTATATAGATCTTTTGTTAAAAGAGCCTACCAAATACAGGATCTTTCTTTGGAACGTGATGAAAGAAGTGCCTGAACTTCAGAAGGACTTTAACTTTCCTGATTTTGGCGTTCCCATTATGAAAGGTCTTCCGATGCTTTTTTTTGGAGGAACAGACTCACATACCTTTATGCACTACGACATTGATCTGGCTAATATCTTCCATTTCCATTTTGCCGGGAAGAAGGAATGTATTCTTTTCCCTCAAAGCGAGAACAATTACCTTTATAAGATACCTCATTCACTTATTACGCATGAGTCGATTGATTTTTCTCGCCCGGATTATGATAAATGGCCTGCACTGAAATTCGCAGTAGGTTATAAAACACAGCTAAATCATGGAGAGGTGCTCTATATGCCCGAGGGTTATTGGCACTATATGAAGTATATAACTCCCGGTTTTTCAATGAGCCTTAGATCTGTAGCAAGGAATCCCCTGCATTTAAGCAAAGCTCTTTACAATGTTTTGATCATGCGAAATCTGGATAACGGAATGAGGCGTATTGGAGGAAAGCAATGGTTAGAGTGGAAGAATCAAAAGGCTATAGAACGCACCAAGAAGGCCATTAAATCATTGGCATAAAACAATTAATTAGTTATTGGGAATTAAGTGAATAACTTGCTCGTATACCAAAGAACTTTCCCAGCCCCGGTACAAAAGATAGTCAGCCAGTTTTCTTTTTTGCACTTCTTTTTCTTTTCCTTGTAGTTGCCCAAGTTTTTTTTTGGCCAGAGATTCAAGAGAACTGAGGTACGTAGAATCATCTAATTCCTTTAGGGCGATCTTAATATTGATAGGGGAGATATTTCTCTTGCGCAGTTCCTGGGTTATTCGGATACGCCCCCAATGTTTGTGATTGAATTTACCACGGGCATAATTCCGTGCAAATCGTTCTTCATTGAGATAGTCTAGTTGGATAAGGTGCCCCATGATATGATCTATAGCATCGGGGATCATATGCATATGTTTTAATTTCATCAATACCTCCTGGTGACACCTGTCTTGATAGGCGCAAAAATATTCAAGTTTTCTTTTCGCTTCTTCTAGGGTATATGAGGGAGTCGCAGGCATGGCTCAAAGGTACTAAAACAAAAAAAGCGACTTCTTACGAAGCCGCTTTTTTTAGCCTATGTCTTTACCGTCCTTGTCAATAAAATGGTATTCAAGATATGTATATGCATCTCTTGGCTGGATCTTTATCCACTTCTTATGTTCCAAAAACCATTTGGAACGGATTGATGGAAATCCTTTTGTTAGATACGCTGCAATAAATGGATGAGTGTTTATCACTATTCCTTTATCCTTAGCGGTATTTTTCAAAATATGTTCAAGATCATCATTGATCTTTTCAATCAGCACAATTGGAGCTTCTACCTCCTGATCACTACCACTGGGGTTTTCCTCTGTGGTTTTGATATTGACTTCGGGCCTAACACGTTGTCTGGTTATTTGAACCAATCCAAATTTGCTAGGGGGTAATATCTTATGCTTGGCCCTATCGTCTTTCATCTCATTTCTAAGATGATCGAACAGTTTTTTTCTATGATCAGATTTTACCATATCGATAAAGTCGATGACGATAATTCCTCCCATATCTCGCAGACGTAATTGTCTTGCAATTTCTTCTGCTGCCAGCATATTCACCTCAAGGGCCGTATCTTCCTGGTTATTGGCCTTATTAGATCGGTTACCGCTATTTACATCAATAACGTGCAACGCCTCTGTGTGTTCAATAACCAAATAGGCTCCTTTACTCATAGACGCCGTGCGTCCAAATGAGGTTTTGATCTGTCTTTCTATCCCAAATTTTTCAAAAATCGGGACGGTTGAACTGTACAACTTTACTATGGATTCTTTCTCTGGTGCAATCTCATGCACGTAATCCTTCAGTTGGGTATAAAGCGTTTCATCATCCACATGGATACCGGTAAAGGAGTCATTAAAAACATCTCTTAAGATTGAAGAGGCTCTATTGACCTCTACCAATACTTTGGATGGAGTGGGTGCTTTATACAATTTCTTACACATTGCTGTCCATTTGTTCAGCAAGTTTTGAAGATCTTTATCCAGTTCTGCTACTTTTTTGCCTTCTGCAACGGTTCTAATAATAACTCCAAATCCTTTTGGCTTAATGCTTTTAACAAGCCTTTTAAGACGATCCTTTTCCTCGTTGCTTTCTATTTTTTGAGAAACAGAAACGCGGTCCGAGAAAGGGACCATTACCAAATACCTGCCCGCAATAGAAAGTTCTGAACTTATCCGGGGTCCTTTGGTGGAAATGGGTTCTTTTACAATTTGAACCAGAAGTGATTGATTTGCTTTTACCACATTTGTTATGGTACCATGCTTATCAATATCTTTTTCTAATGGAAAATTTTTAAGGGAATAATCTCTGAGTTTCCCCATACTTACTCTTTTAACAAACTTCAACATGGACGACAATTGCGGTCCAAGATCATGATAATGCAAAAATGCATCTTTCTCATACCCTACATTAACAAAGGCTGCATTTAGCCCCGTTACAGGTTTCCGAATCTTGGCGATAAGAATATCACCAACATTGAAATTATGATCATTTTCATCTTTGTGAAGTTCAATGAGCTTTCCATCTTTTAATAAGGCAAAATCGACGGCAACGGAATTGGATCTTACGATTAATTCTCTATTCACCTGAATCAATTTTTATTCCGCTTATAACGGAATGGATTAAACATTAGTTGTTACAGGTTGTATAAACCCGTCGAAATCCTTTTTAGAATTTCTATGTCAATGAACGTATTAAAACGAAAAAGTAGTTACTTAAACTACTTCTTCTTGTGGCGGTTGGCTCTTCTGCGCTTTTTTCGCTTGTGTGTGGCCACCTTGTGTCTTTTTCTTTTCTTACCACTCGGCATAAAACTCTGCTTTTATTTCGGTTATTATTTAACTTCTACATTACTTTTTACTCCTTCAACAAAAACCTTTGCTGGTTTAAATGCCGGAATGTTGTGAGCAGGTATTTTGATCGTCGTATTTTTCGAAATATTCCTACCTGTTTTTTCTGCTCTCGTTTTAATGATAAAACTCCCAAAACCTCTTAGGTACACATTATCACCATTTTCGAGCGATGTTTTTACCTCCTCCATAAATGTTTCTACAGTGGCTTGTACATCACCTTTTTCTATTCCCAATTTTTCTGAGATCTTAGATACGATATCTGCTTTCGTCATGCTTGTATTTACTTATTCTGTTATTTTTTCAGGCTTGCAAATATATAAATATTATTCATTCTTTTGTCCTAAAGAACTAATTTTAAGTCTTTAAATGCCTTACTTTTACTCACATTCTTAGTATGAGTACTTTTTCCAAAACAATCCTCCACTGGTATTCTAGAAATAAAAGGCCACTTCCTTGGCGAAATACGCGGGATCCTTATAAGATCTGGTTGTCTGAGATTATCCTACAGCAAACTAGGGTTGCGCAAGGCCTGCCTTACTATCATCGCTTTATTGAAAACTACCCCAAAGTACACCAATTGGCAGCTGCAAGTGAATCGGAAGTACTAAAGCTCTGGCAAGGCCTGGGCTACTACTCCCGGGCAAGGAACCTACATTTTACGGCAAAGACTATCACTGCTAATTATGACGGCCAATTTCCGGATTCGTATAAAGAACTTCTAAAATTAAAGGGGGTTGGAGATTATACCGCCAGCGCCATTTCCTCTATCTGTTTTAACGAGGCAAGGCCGGTAGTAGACGGGAATGTTTATAGAGTATTGGCAAGGTATTTTGGTGTAGATCTGCCTATTAATAGTTCAGAGGGAATACGCTATTTTAAAAAATTGGCTGTCGAAGTAATGGATGCAACTTCCATAGCCGACTACAACCAGGCGATCATGGAATTTGGGGCACTTCAATGTACTCCTCAACGACCAGTTTGTGATCAATGTCCATTAAATACCGGGTGTATGGCCTTGCAGCAAGCAAAAATTGCTATGCTACCGGTTAAGCTCAAAAAGAACAAGGTTACAATCAGATACTTTAATTATCTCGTTTTTATAGACCAACAGGGGTATACGAAACTCAACAAACGAACGGGCAAAGGAATTTGGCAACATTTGTACGAATTTCCGCTGATCGAAACCGATTCCCTGCAGGAAGAAGCCAAAATTTATGGGGATGTATCGTCTATGGCAGGCAAGATAAAAGATTTTGTCTTGTGGAAAGAAGATCCTGTGATCCATAAATTATCACATCAGCACCTAATCACCAGGTTTTGGATCGTGGAATTACAGGAGGATTTAAGGGGCGGAATTTCGCTCGAGAGCCTGCCTCAATATCCTGTACCAGTATTGCTGGCAGAATTCCTAGAAACATTTAAAAATTCGTACTTTTGGCCTAAATCTATATCATGAGTGGAACATTGAATAAAGTGATGCTGATAGGGCATCTGGGAGATGAAGTAAAACTTCATTATTTTGAAGGAGGAAATTGCATTGGAAGATTCCCAATAGCTACTAATGAAACCTATACGAATAAACAAACAGGTGAAAAAGTTACCTCCACAGAATGGCACAATATTGTAGTTCGCAATAAAGCGGCCGAGATCTGTGAAAAATATCTGAACAAAGGAGATAAGATCTATGTTGAAGGACGGCTAAAGACCAGACAATGGCAAGGGGAAGACGGTGTTACCAAATACACCACAGAAATTCATGTGCAAGACTTTACCTTTCTGACTACCAAACAGGAAAATATGAACAGTGAGCCGCAAGCTTCGGCCAGGAAGACTGCTGCTACCCCTAAAACCTCCAATGCTGAAAGACCAAAGCCACAAAGTTCTATGGCAACTTCCGAGCAGGACGACGATTTGCCTTTTTGATCTTATTAACTAACTGAACTGCGCGTGGATCCGGATTCCTTTCAATTATTAATGGGTTTTGCTGATTACGACAGCCTCATAGTAATTAAGATCATTGTATTATTCGCCCTGTTGGCATGCTCAGCGCTTGTCTCTGGTGCAGAAATTGCATTTTTTAGTCTTTCCATTACAGAACTTAAAGAGATACAAGAGGGAAACACTTCTAAGGGAAGTATCGTAGTGAAACTACTGGAGCGTCCAAAAAAATTACTGGCCACCATTCTTATAGCCAATAATGCTGTTAACATTGGTATCGTACTTCTTTTTAGTGATATAGGGGATACTTTATTTGCCTCCATTACTTATGAGATCATGGGGGTACTTTCCATACGGTTTTTACTGGAAGTAGTGGTTGCAACCTTTCTAATTCTGATGTTTGGGGAGATACTTCCCAAGATCTATGCAAATAGAAACAAGCGTCAATTCTCCCATTTTATGGCGTATCCGCTTAAAGTTCTGGACATCTTACTCTCCCCCCTCAGTACTCCGATGCGCTCAATCACCATTTATTTGTACAATAAGTTTGGTAAACAAAAGACAAATCTCAGTGTAGATCATTTATCCCAGGCACTAGAGCTTACTTCCGATGGGGATACCACTAAGGAGGAACAGAAAATATTAGAAGGGATCGTTTCTTTTGGCAACACAGATACCAAACAGGTTATGCGGCCTCGGATAGATATTTTTGCCTTACAGGAAGTTATGAAATTTCCGGAGGTTCTCGAAGAGATAAAGAAACATGGCTATTCTCGTATCCCCGTATTTTCGGATCATATAGATAAAGTGGTAGGGGTACTCTATGTAAAGGACCTGCTACCGTACATAGACAGAAAGAATTTTAATTGGATCAGCCTTATACGTGAACCTTATTTTGTGCCCGAGAACAAGAAACTAGACGATTTGCTCCTCGAATTTCAGGAGAAAAAGAATCACCTTGCTGTGGTAGTAGATGAATATGGAGGAACTTCCGGGATAGTGACCCTGGAAGACATTATTGAAGAGATCGTAGGGGATATTAGTGACGAATTTGATGATGAAGATCTGATCTTTTCAAAATTGGATGACTACAACTATGTGTTTGATGGGAAAACTGCCCTGAAAGACTTTTACAGGGTTGCGAAGATCGAGAACGAATCCGATTTTGAATATCAAAAAGGTGAATCCGAAACTATTGCAGGTTTTGTGCTGGAAATTGCAGGCAATTTCCCTAAAAGAGGCGAAAAGATCATATTTAAGAATTACCAGTTTGTGGTTGAGAGCCTTGACAGAAAACGATTAAAACAGATCAAAATTACCTTACCTCATGAGGTCTAAGCTTTTATTTATCGGAATTTTCTCTTTTTTGTTCCTTGTTGGGTGCAAAGATGAGGTACTACCCAAGCCTAAGGCTCAACTCCGCCTGGAATACCCCAAAGGTGAGACTAGCCAGGTCCAAACAGACGATTACAGTTTTCAATACAATAGTCTCGCCAAGGTCAAGGATCTTAGACAGTCTTCCTTTACCCTGGATTACCCCTCTCTGAAAGGGGCCATTTATCTTACCTATAAACCGGTACAAAATAATTTAAAAGACTTACTTTCTGATGCTCAAAAACTTTCATACGAGCATGTGATAAAGGCAGATAACATCGTGGAGCAGAAATTTATAAATGAAGATGCACGGGTGTTTGGTATGTTCTATGAGGTGAAAGGTAATGCGGCATCACAAGCACAATTCTATGTAACAGACAGCACATCACATTTTTTAACCGGCTCTCTGTATTTTTATGCAAAGCCCAATTACGATTCTATTTACCCTGCAGCCGCTTACCTTCAGAATGACGTTCGCAAGATTCTGGAAACCCTAAGTTGGCACTAACAGGAAAAGAAAACAAACCTTTCGCTATGAACAGGACACAACTTCTGGCTTGTCATGATCTCATTAAGCCATATATACATAAGACAGCTGTTTTAACCTCAAGGCTTATAAATGCGGCCATAGGCGCGGAGGTCTTTTTTAAGTGTGAGAATTTCCAGCGAATGGGAGCATATAAAATGCGGGGTGCTACCCATGCTATATTAAAACTCACTCCCGAAGCAAGAGAAAAAGGAGTCGTAACGCATTCCTCAGGTAATTTTGCTCAGGCTTTGTCACTCTCTGCTCAGATGTTAGGTGTAAAAGCCCATATTGTAATGCCTACTACCGCTCCTGAAGTAAAAAAAATTGGGGTACAAGAATATGGAGGGTCAATTTATATATGTGAACCCACCCTCGAGGCAAGAAACACCATGGCCAGGGAAATTCAGGAAAAGACCGGCGCTACATTTCTTCACCCTTCTAATGACCTCGATGTGATCCTGGGACAAGGTACCGCTGCCCTGGAACTTCTGGAAGAGTATCCCGATTTGAATGCCATATTTGTGCCCGTAGGTGGGGGCGGATTAATTGCCGGCACGGCTTTTGCAGCCGCCGCTATGGGAGGCAATTGCAGGGTCATAGGTACAGAACCTTTTGAAGTGGATGATGCCTACAGGTCCTTACAAAGTGGCAAGATAGAATCGAATCTAACCACCAATACCATTGCCGATGGTTTAAAAACCCAATTAGGGAGTAATACCCTCCCCGTTATTCTGGAATATGTAAATACCATCATCAGGGTTGAAGAAGAAGAGATCATAGCCGCAATGCGCTTGATCTGGGAAAGGATGAAGATCATTGTGGAGCCTTCCAGTGCGGTAGCCTTGGCCGGACTTTACAGGGAACGCTCTAAATTTAAAGATCAGAAGGTTGGAATTATTATTTCAGGAGGTAATGTAGATCTGGGAAACCTTCCTTTTTAGTTCTCAGCCAACATCCTTTCGGCATTGGCAATACTGTTGTTGATTTGTTCTTTAAGCTCATTTACTTTAACCTCCTCTTCCAGTAACCATTCTTTTTTCTCTGCAGTGAGCTCCTTCCCATTCATTATTTCCTCATGGTCAAAGCGTTCCCCAAAACCCTTCATCCAATCCATCATAGAGGTATGTGCACCTTGAAGATCGCGCATGGCTTTCTGGTATTCTTTGCCCATTTCGGTAGAATCTACTTTTGGTTTTAGATCGCCAATAAGACGGCTTATGGTTCCCATTTTAGGCATTACTTCATCATGTACCGCCATTACCTCTTCCATTTTAGAAGATGTTGGGTCTTTTTTTGGATCTGTTTTGCAAGAAAACATGAGTATAATAAGAGACAGGAAGATCGCAGTTGATTTTATCGACATGATTCAGGAATTTACTTATACAAAAATACAAAAGGGAGCACTAAGTAATTCAGTAAAAAGTATCATTTTTGCCGAATATTAATGCAATATGGGAGATGTGAACCGAAAGTGGTTGTACTTAGTGATCCTTTCGATTATTTGGGGAACATCCTACATATTGATCAAAAAAGGGCTGGAAGGCTTTACTCCAATTCAATTGGGATCCATTAGAATAGTAATTACCACCTTCTTCCTTTTTCTGGTAGGGTTCAGATCTATCAGGAATATTTCCAGGCAAGAATGGTTTTGGGTCGCACTCTCCGGATTATTTGGGAGTTTTATTCCTGTCTTCCTCTTTTCATATGCAGAAACAGAAATTGATAGTAGCATAGCTTCCATTCTAAACTCCCTGGTTCCACTTTTTACCATTCTTATTGGTTTTCTTGCCTTTAAGATCAGTTTTACCAAAAACCAGGTAATTGGCGTATTAACGGGTCTTGCAGGGGCAATTCTCCTTATTTATATCGGTTCAGATATTAATCCGAATCAAAATTATTGGTATGCAGGACTGGTTGTACTGGCAACCGTATTATATGCATGTAATGCCAATATCATTAAAAGCAAGTTGCAGGAGGTGTCTCCTATGGGTATTGCGGTGGGGAATTTTGCCTTTATGGTAATCCCTGCGCTGATCTTGTTGTTTTCTTCCGGGGCATTTAGTGCACCCGTAAGGGAAGGAACCTATTTTATGAGTTCCCTGGGCTACGTATTTATACTGAGTATTTTGGGTACCTGTGTGGCTAAGGTGATGTTCAATAAACTGATACAGATCTCATCTCCTGTTTTTTCAGTATCGGTCACCTATTTGATCCCTGTGGTAGGGATATTATGGGGCCTTCTGGACGGTGAGCGATTTAGCCTGTGGCAGGTAGGAGCGGCTGCAATTATTTTGCTTGGAGTGTACCTTGTGAACAAAAAAAGAAGCGTACCTCAGAGTTGAGATACGCTTCATAAAAAATTATTGGATGATAATTTATTCGAAATCGACGTCAGTAACCGCTACATTGATCACGGCTTCAGCTAATTTGAATTCTACCATCTGAGGACCTAATTGACTCATTCTAACAGATGGGAACTTTATTCCCTCTACTTCAGTATAGTCTTTAAGCAAGGCTTCCTGGGACTGAGATTGTCCTCCCATAGTGGTTACAGAAGCTTCCTTAACTTTAAGTCCGGTCTCTATATCATAGAAATAAGTGGCCTGTATAACGGCTCCGGGAACCTCAATTTTAATGGCCTCTTTGCCATCTACCATTTCAGTACCCGCAACCTTCGCTGCAGGATTGGCAGCAATACGCTGCTCTACAAAAATACCCAGTGATTGCAACATGTCTTTTTGCATGTCCGGAGGAAGCGGTACATTGTTGGTACCTTGCTTGGCAAACAACTCGTCTCCTTTGGCAATAACTCCGCCCATGGCAGCTCCGTTCATATAGGTTATCTGTGCAAATTTATCCGGAGTCCGCTTTTCTTCTAACTTAATAGTAGCACCCATTGCGGTTCCTTCATACACCAATTTAAGAGATGTAATATCATCTACCTTGTCTTTTCCGCCAATAGCTTCAAAATATTTATCAACTATAGATTGCACCGTTACCCCTTCCGGTATGGCGGCCTCATAATTCGGTTTTTCAGCATCCTTGGCATATTTGTCATAGTACTTAACAGGAACGGTCTTCCCATTAAATGAAACTTTTTCCAAATTTTCCAAGACTTCACTTCCTTTTCCGGCCACTACCACACGGGCGTTATCAACAGAAAAATATTTTTGGGAGGCTGCTTGTACATCTTCAATGGAAATGGCATTGATCCTTTCCAAATAGGTCTTGTAAAAGTCCTTGGGCAGTCCTTCTGTTTCAATGTTCAGAGCATAACGGGCTATGGTAGAAGGCCTTTCGAGCGCTAACACAAAGTTACCCACGTATTTTGCCTTAGTGTTCTTCAATTCCTTTTCAGAAACAGGCTCTTTAGCGATCCTGTCAATTTCAGAGAGTAATTCTACTACAGAACTGTCAGTAACAACGTTACGAACACTGGCCGAAGCACTAAACCTGGATGGAGCATATTTATCATTCCCAATACGAGAATAAGAACCATAGGTATAGCCTTTATCTTCACGGAGATTAAGAAAGAGTCTTGCTTCTCCACCTCCACCAAGGATCTGATTGGCCACCAGGGCAGGTAAGTAATCTTCATCCTTCATTTGAAGGTTGACAAGATTCTGAACGGTGATCTCTGACTGCACCGCATTTGGCACATCCACAAAATTTATTTGGGTATACTGGGCATCAGTTGGTTTAGAGAAGGTAAATGATGGTGGCGAAGCCTTGGTCCAGGGTGTAAACTCTTTGGTGACCAATTCCTTTACCTGATCAAAGGAAACATCTCCTATGATCACTAAATAGGAATTCGCCGGTACAAAGTAATTGCTATAGAACTGTTGTACATCCAACAGGCTAACATTGTTTACGGTCTCCTCTGTGGTAAATTCTCCATAGGGATGATTAACACCATAGGCAAGGGCTCTTTGCACCCTTCCTGCAATAGCAGCGACATCTTTTTCCTCAGTTTTAAGTCCGGTAATAAGCTTGTCTTTTTCCTTATCGAATTCCTCCTGTGTGAAATTAGGATTAATGGCCGCATCTGCCATTAATTCAAGGATCCTTGGAAAGTATTTCGACAAGGAACTGGCGAAAGCACTTTGAGAACCAAAACTAATATTTGCTCCTAAAAAGTCAACTTCCTCATTGAATTCGTCTTTTGGGATGGTCTTAGATCCGTTACCGAGGAGGCTTCCGGTTAAACTGGAAACCCCTGCTTTATCCCCTTCTAATATGGGAGGATTATCAAGGGTGAGTTGAATGGACACACGAGGTAATTTGTGATTTTCAACCACAAGCACCTTTAGGCCATTATTTAGTTCAAATCGCTGAGGATCTTGCAAATTGATCTCAGGTGAAGGTCCGGGCTCCGGCATTTTAGACCGGTCTATCTGCGCCTGAACTGCGAAGGCCATAAAGGCCAGTAATACTGTACAATATATTTTTTTCATCTTCTTAGTTGTCTGTTTTGTCCTTAGGTAAATAATCGATTACTACACGCTGATTTGGTTTCAGATATTTAGCGGCTACATCCCGAATTTCTTCTCTGGTAATAGAGCGGAAAATGTCAATTTCCTTATTGATCAGATCGGTATCTCCATACAACATGTAGGAAGTGGCCAGTGTTCCGGCAATACCCTGAATACTCGAATTGGAGTTCACATAGCGATTTTCAAATTTATTCTGCAATTTCTGATAGTCGTTTTCTGAGATTAGATCGGTCCTTACTTTCGCTACTTCCGTTTCCATTTCTGTGGCTAGAACGTCTAGAGTGGTTTCTCCTACAGGCAATGCAAAAACCAGATACATACCATAGTCTTCCTGTCCTATATTAAAAGCACCAACTTGTAAAGCCTGTTTTTGGTCGTCTACCATCTTTTTGTAGAGCTTGGAGCTTTTACCGTCACTAAGATAGGTAGAGATCATATCCAGAACATAGGCATCTCGTTCAGCAAAACCGGGCGTGCGATAGGCAACCATTACAGCCGGGATCTGTATGTTAGGATCGTAAGCAGTGGCATTGATCTCTTCAGTGATAGGTGTTTCCTGAGGATAGCTACGTGTAATATCTGCTCCTCTTGGGATAGTGCCAAAATAATCACTGATCATTTTTTTGGTGGCAGGCACATCTATATCTCCCGCTACTACTAGCACGGCATTATTAGGAACATAATATTTCTTATTGTACGCTATAACGTCCTCTAGGGTGGCCGCGTCCAGATCTTCCATATAGCCAATATTGGGATCCTTATAAGGGTGCACCTTAAAAAGGTTTTCACCTAATACAGGCAATAATTGACCATAGGGAGAATTGTCATATCGCAATCTTTTCTCTTCCTTCACAACTTCCTGCTGAGTATCTATCCCATCCTGGTTAATGATTGGATGTAACATCCGCTCAGATTCTAACCATAATCCTAGTTCCAGATTATTGGAAGGAAAAACCTCGTAGTAATAGGTTCTGTCCTGTGACGTATTGGCGTTATTCTGACCTCCGTTAGATGAAACTATCTCAAACCATTTTCCTTTTTCTATATTTTTGGTCCCTTCAAACAAAAGGTGTTCAAAGAGGTGGGCAAAACCGGTACGCCCTTCTGTTCTGTCTTTTCCACCTACGTGATACATAACTGAAGTGGTCACCACAGGGGCGGTATTGTCCTGATGAAGGATAACATGCAGCCCATTGTCCAGGTCGTATTCCTCGTAAACAACCTCTTGGGCACTGGCCGTCAAGGTCATAAAGAGAAAGGCAAAGGCAAGGCCGGTAAATTTTCTTTTTCTCATGTGTTTTTTTTTGAATTATTAATATGAAGTATGTATTGAAAATTGGTACATTGTAGTTCCTAAATGAGAACTTACAATTTTCCCACGTAAATATAAAGATTCCTATAGCTTTAACAAGAATTAACAGCAATATTAACTATTATTTCATAATTTGACATCTTTACATTAACCGTAACATATATATGAACAAAGTAGCCTTACCAATTCGTTTTGGCATTGCCGCAAGCGGCAGTCTCATTGCTTATTTTTTGATCCTTTCCCTGGTAGATCTTCATACCAATGTTTTTTACAGTTTGTTCAATGGAGTGATCACAGGCTTTGCGATCTATGAGGCCATTAAATATTTTAAAATACAGGAAAAGGAAAAATTCTCGTATGGTACGGGCTTTAAAGCCGGATTAGTTACCGGTTTTATGGCAACCCTTGTTTTTACCATTTTCTTTGCCATCTACTCTACGGAGATAGATCCTGAGTTTTTAGAGCATTTGTCCTCTCAGTGGTTTAGTAGTTTTGAAAGTTTTGAGGCGATCGTATTCTTCACTGTGGCCATTATGGGCTTTGCTACCACCATTGTACTAACACTCAGTTTTATGCAATTATTTAAGTCTACAAAAAATACCGCTTCCCGATAAGGGATTTTGTTTTTAAATCGCTTGCCAATTCCCAATTTAGCAGTATATTTGCACCCTCCTAAAAGGTCCATGGCTCTCAATTGAAGCCAAAGAGCCGGGAGGTTTAATAAATAATAGAAACGCTATGTATGCAATTGTAGAAATAGCAGGGCAGCAATTTAAGGTTGCGAAAGACCAGAAAGTGTACGTTCACCGTTTAAAGGAAGAAGAAGGAAAGAAAGTTTCTTTTCACAATGTACTTCTTTTGGAAGATGGTAAGGACATCACCATTGGCGCCCCGGCTATAGACGGCGCTGCCGTAGAGGCAAAGATCGTTAAGCACCTGAAAGGTGACAAAGTGATCGTCTTTAAAAAGAAAAGACGTAAAGGGTACCAAAAGAAAAATGGTCACCGCCAGTATCTAACAGAGATCCATATAGAAGGGATCATAGCCAAAGGAGCTAAAAAAGAAGCCCCTAAAAAGGAGGTCGCAAAGGCCGCTCCTAAAAAAGAGGCTGCTGTAAAAGAGGTTGCAAAGGCGGCTCCTATAAAAGAAACTACTAAAGCTAAAGCAGCGGCCCCTAAGAAGCCAGCTGCAAAGAAGGCTGCCCCTCAAAAAACGGTAGATCTAAGTAAGAATACCGTAGCTGAGCTAAAAGAAATGGCAAAGGCAAAAGGTATTGAAGGTATTTCTTCTATGAAGAAAGCTGAGTTAATTGCAGCATTAAGTAAATAAGAATAGAGCATTGCTCACAAAAATTTAGAATTATGGCACATAAAAAAGGTGTAGGTAGTTCCAAGAACGGTAGAGAGTCAGAATCGAAACGATTAGGCGTTAAAATCTTTGGTGGCCAGGCCGCCGCTGCCGGGAATATCATAGTAAGACAAAGAGGCACCAAACACAACCCTGGTGAGAATGTGTATGCCGGGAAGGACCATACCTTACATGCAAGAGTAGATGGTCTTGTTAAGTTTCAGAAAAAAGCGGGAGGAAAATCCTTTGTTTCAATAGAACCTTTTGAGGCATAAGAACAACTGCTTCAACACAAATAAAAAAAGCTCTTGAGAAATCAAGAGCTTTTTTTATATCAAATATATCAGATTAGTATCTGTAATAATCTGGCTTAAAAGGTCCTTTTTTAGGTACTCCGATGTAAGCTGCCTGCTCTTCTTCCAATTCAGTAAGCTCGGCACCTAAGCGTGATAAATGCAATTGTGCAACTTTTTCATCCAGGTGTTTTGGCAACATATATACATCGTTCTCGTAGTTCTCACTGTGTTTCCAAAGCTCAATTTGTGCAAGGGTCTGGTTGGTGAATGAGTTACTCATCACAAAACTCGGATGCCCTGTTGCACAGCCAAGATTTACGAGTCGGCCCTCAGCTAAAACAACTATATCCTTTCCGTCTACTGTATATTTATCTACCTGTGGTTTGATCTCATCTTTTGTATTTCCATAAGCGCTGTTTAACCATGCCATGTCTATCTCATTATCAAAATGACCAATATTGCAAACAATGACCTTATCGCGCATGGCACGGAAGTGCTTCTCCCTGATAATATCTTTATTGCCCGTAGCGGTAATCACTATATCTGCATTGGCAACAACTGTCTCGAGTTTTTTAACTTCAAACCCGTCCATGCAGGCTTGTAAGGCACAAATAGGATCTATTTCCGTAACTGTTACGATAGCACCAGCTCCTCTGAAGGAGGCAGCCGTTCCTTTACCAACATCGCCATAACCTGCAACAACAACGCGTTTCCCCGCCAACATGGTATCGGTAGCTCTTCTTATAGCATCTACAGCACTTTCTTTGCAGCCGTACTTATTGTCAAATTTAGATTTGGTAACCGAGTCGTTTACATTGATGGCCGGCATAAGTAGGGTGCCGTTTTTTACACGTTCGTATAATCTGTGGACACCTGTGGTTGTTTCCTCAGAAAGGCCTTTGATTCCTGCCGCTAGTTCCGGATATTGATCCAGGACCATATTGGTAAGATCCCCTCCGTCATCCAGGATCATATTTAGGGGTGCGCGGTCTTCGCCAAAAAATAAGGTTTGTTCAATACACCAGTCGAATTCTTTCTCATTCATTCCTTTCCAGGCATAAACAGGCACTCCTGCGGCGGCGATCGCAGCGGCCGCATGGTCTTGGGTGGAAAATATATTACAAGAGCTCCAGGTTACCTCAGCACCCAGGGCTATCAAGGTCTCTATCAGAACAGCAGTCTGGATGGTCATATGAAGACATCCCGCAATGCGTGCTCCTTTGAGGGGTTGTTCTTTCTTGTACTCTTCTCGTAAAGACATCAGTCCCGGCATCTCAGCCTCTGCCAGTTCAATTTCTTTTCTTCCCCAGGCAGCGAGCGACAAGTCTTTCACTTTAAACGGTACATACGGCATGGTTTTAGTGCTCATCTCTTTTTTTATTTTTACTTTCGTTAGCGTGCGGAAAACCGCTTTTTTTTGAAACCCAAAGATAGTGATAAATTAAAAATTCCCATGCCTCTTTACAAAACTATCACAGTAAGTGCCACTACCAGGGTTTATATATGGCAGATCACCGAAAGCGAAGCAGAGCTGGCATCAGGAATCTTCCTAACACCTCCTTGTCAGTCACGATTAGAAGGAATGAAATCTGAATTACACAGACGGGGATTTCTAAGCATCAGACATTTATTGGCCCTTGAAGGGTATCAGGATAACGATTTGTTTTATGATACGCTTGGAAAGCCACATCTCAGTGATGGGACCTTTATCTCCATCACACATTCTTATACTTTCTCGGGGATCATTGTAAGTTCTGAGCGGGCTGTTGGAATCGATATCGAAAAGCAACGTGAAAAGATCTTAAAAATAGCGTATAAATTTACGCCCATAGAGGAATATGGGTCTTTTTCGGATCCCATAAATCTGATGAGAAAACTAACTGTAGTTTGGGGTGCCAAGGAATCACTTTACAAGATCAATTCTACATTGGGCCTGAGCTTTCTTCAAAATATTTACATTGAGAATTTTACAATGGATAAAGGGGAAACCACGGGCGTTATAACCCTCGATGGGATTGTTTCGTCATTTAAGATCCATTTTTTAGAGCTCGAAGGGTTTACTTGTGCCTATGCTTTGCAAACAGATGTCCAAAATAATTCAGAAACTCAGTAATTCATTTCAACTAAAACCTATGAATATTTCCGTAGAACTAACCCTATCTCCCTTACAAGATAATTTTGAGACCCCTATCATAGATTTTATTAAAGCTTTGCGGGCATCTGGTCTCCGGGTCATGGAGAATCCTTTAAGCACTCAGGTTTATGGACCGTTCGATGTGGTAATGGATCTTGTTCAAACCGAATTGAAAGAAGTATTTGAAGCCGTGGATCAGGGATTGCTCTTTATGAAAATAGTCAAATCTGACAGAAGCCAGTATGAACCCCATTTTTGATTTTTTCCTGGAAACTTATAAGAGTAGGCAGGTCTATCTTATCGGGTTAGAGGCTGTCGCATTTTTTTTCGGCATTGCCAGCGTAGTCTATGCCAAAAGAGAAAATATTCTGGTTTATCCAACTGGTCTGGTGGCTACTGTGATCACCGTATATCTTTTTTATATAGATGCCTTATTTGGGGATATGATGATGAATTTTTATTACTCCATCATGAGTATCTATGGATGGTGGAACTGGGCCAGGGTAAGGCAGAATAAAAAAGTGGTACAAATCTCAAGGACAAATTTGCGGGAAAAGCAAGTGGGATTTGCCCTTTTCCTGTTAACTATGATGGTCACTTACGGAGTGTACAGAATTTATGGTACCATATTGAACTTTACCAATTATATCGATATTCTGACCTCCGGAATATTTTTTACTGCCATGTGGTATATGGCCAATAAGAAGTTAGAGAATTGGACACTTTGGATACTGGCAGACCTTATAACTGTGCCCTTATATGCCTACCGAGGATGGGGGATGCTTTCCCTGCAATATCTTATCTTTACCGTTTTGGCAATACAAGGCTACTTTGCATGGAAGAAAGATTTAGACAACACCCTTCAAAGATCATCAAGGTAGTTCTGTACGGTCCCGAATCTACGGGAAAAACAACCCTTTCTAAACAACTGGCAGCTCATTATAAGACCCTCTGGGTTCCGGAATACGCCAGGGAATATTTACAACAGAAATGGGACAAAGAGCAGAAAACTTGTGAACCTCATGATCTCTTGCCTATCGCAGAAGGACAAATAAATATGGAGAATGAATATACTGCCAAAGTAGATTCTCTTCTAATCTGTGATACGGATCTTTTAGAAACCAAAGTGTATTCTGAGGCCTATTACCTGGGGTATTCAGATCCGATATTGGAGAAATACGCTTTGCAGAATACCTATGACCTATATCTTCTGACCTATATAGACACACCGTGGGTTAAAGACGACCTAAGGGATAAACCAGACGAACGAGAAAATATGTTCTTATATTTTAAGAACACCCTCGAAAAGTACCAACGAAATTTTATTACCTTAAAAGGCGATAAAAAAACCCGGATTGAAAGGGCCATCCACGAGATCGATAAATTATTGAATCATGATTGAGTTTTCTGAAAAAGATGTGGCGCAACTAGCTGAAAAAGGGATCTCACGAAAGAAAGTGGAAGACCAAATCCGGACCTTTATGGAAGGTATTCCATTTGTTCAGCTCAATGCTCCCGCATTAATCAATAATGGGATTTTACGGATATCTGCAAAACAGGAAAAAGTGTTTGTAGAACGCTATGAAGATTCTATCAAAGAACAAACACTTCTAAAATTTGTTCCTGCCTCCGGGGCAGCTTCCCGGATGTTTAAATCACTATTTGCATTTCTGGATACCTATGATCCAGCGCAACAAACAATAGAGGAATATGCAGCTCACAAAAAGAATAGTGAAATAATACACTTTTTTAAGAATATAAAAAGCTTCCCTTTCTATTCCATGGTATTGAAGCGAATTCAGCAAAAAGACCTTTCTCAAGACTCACATAAACTCCTTTTTGTGAAGGAATTATTAAGTGAACAAGGGCTACATTATGGATTCTACCCTAAAGGATTGTTACCATTCCATAAGTATAAGGATCATTTAGCAACCCCCTTTGAAGAGCACTTATTAGAAGGGGCTCAATATGCGAGCTCAAAGGGGAGATCTAATCTTCATTTTACTATTTCTGAACAACATCAGGAACTTTTCAATAAAGAATGGAGCAGGATTGGTGCAGATATGGCAAAGTCTACCGACACTTCTTTTAAGGTTAGTTATTCTTATCAAAAATCGTCTACAGATACCATTGCCGTAACCTTAGAGAATGAGCCCTTTAGAAATGCCGATGGCAGTTTGTTTTTCAGACCGGGGGGTCATGGAGCACTTATTGAAAATCTGGATGAACAAGATGCAGATATTATCTTTATAAAGAACATAGACAATGTGGTAACCCGAGACAAAAGCCAGGATAACGCCCGGTCTAAAATGGTCCTTGCAGGAGTACTCCTGCAGGTGCAGGAAAAAGTGTTCGAATATGCGAGAATTTTAGATGACCACTCCTTTAATGGAGAGCATTTGGAAATGATCAAAGCTTTTTTGGAACAAGATCTCAATGTTCGTTTTTCTGATCGCTATTCAGGGTTTACCCTGGGGCAACAAATAGAAATATTAAAAGATAAACTCCAACGTCCACTTCGGGTTTGCGGGATGGTGAAAAATGAGGGGGAGCCTGGTGGCGGACCTTTTTGGGTCAAAGACAGAAATGGGAATATAAGTTTACAGATTGTAGAATCTGCGCAGGTAGATCTCAAGAATGAACACCAGAAGAAATTATTTAGGGAAGCTACCCATTTCAACCCAGTAGACCTGGTCTGTGGGGTGAGAGACTACAAGGGGGAGAAATACGACTTAATGAAGTATGTAGACGAAAAACAAGGGTTTATTACCCGTAAAACCAAAGAAGGAAAAGATTTGAAAGCACTAGAACTTCCTGGCCTTTGGAATGGCGCCATGGCTTTCTGGAATACAATTTTTGTCGAAGTTCCTTCAGCTACTTTTACCCCAGTCAAGACGGTGAACTATCTGCTAAATACTGCACATCAGGTCTAAACAAGCTCAGGGCACAAGCTGTTTTATTTTTTTAAGAGATATTTAGTTTCTAGTACCTATCTTTGTGCTATCTCAAAGGGGTGCCTTTTTGGTATTTGATCCAACATCAGATTCCATATAGGCTGAGAGTACACCCAATGAACCTGGGCGGGTAATGCCGCCAAGGGACTTGTATTTCTCTGAAAACAGGAAAGTACAATTTTGAGAAAGATTCAAACCCAGTTCGTTTCTTTCCATATGGGTTACCATTTCTATAAAAACCGGAATAATCATCCCTTTTATTCACAACGCATAAAGAATGAAAAGAGGATTGCTATTCCTGTTATTATCAGCTGTTACCCTTGTAATACATAGTCAGGAACAGACTAAAGACTCTGTTCAGGGCAAGGAGATCATTTTAGACGAGGTCCTGGTTTCATCAATAAGGGTCACCAAAGAATCCCCGGTCACATTCTCGAATCTTACCAAAAAGGAGCTGAGTTCACGAAACCTGGGACAAGACATCCCCATTCTTCTGAATTTTCTTCCCTCTGTGGTCACTACTTCTGATGCAGGAGCGGGGGTAGGATATACCGGGATACGAGTAAGGGGAAGCGATGCCACCAGAGTGAATGTTACCATCAATGGAATCCCCTACAACGATTCCGAATCGCATGGTACTTTTTGGGTAAACCTCCCAGATTTTGCATCCTCTACAGAAGATCTTCAATTACAAAGAGGAGTGGGGACCTCAACCAATGGAGCAGGTGCATTTGGTGCCAGTCTGAATTTATTGACAGATGCCGTGGCCCAGGAGGCCTATGCCGAACTGGCTACCTCTTACGGAAGTTTTAACACCATGCGGAACAATGTAAAGTTCTCTACCGGACTCTTACAAGACGCTATTGAAGTTTCCGGGAGACTCTCCAGGATAATTTCTGACGGTTATATAGACAGGGCTTCGGCCGCGCTCGACTCCTATTTCCTGCAGGCAGCGTTCAGAGGTGAAAATACCCTGATCAAGGCACTGCTTTTTGGAGGTCACGAAATTACCTATCAGGCTTATTTTGGGATCGATGCAGCTACCCTGGCTACCAACAGGAGGTTCAACCCCGCTGGTTTGTACACTGATGAGAATGGGGAGATAAAATTTTACGAGAACGAAGTTGATAATTACAAGCAAGACCATGCTCAACTTCATTGGAACCAGCGATTGGGAAATGGCTGGAATTCTAATCTCGCCCTTCACTACACCAGGGGCAGAGGCTATTTTGAACAATACAGGGAAGACGATGATTTTGCCACCTACGGCTTTGAAGCTGTAACCCTTAATGGGGAGGAGGTCACCTCTACAGATCTGGTGCGCAGGAGATGGCTCGATAATGATTTTTATGGAACCGTATTTTCGTTGGACCGATCCTTTGACCGGGCAAAATTAATAGTAGGTGGCGGATATAACCTGTATGAAGGAGATCACTTTGGGGAGGTGATCTGGGCCCGTGTGGCGCCGGGAGCAGACCTTAGGGACCGTTATTACGACGATACTTCCAAAAAGACAGATTTTAACATCTTTACAAAACTTAACTATAAATGGAATGAACGATGGAGTCTCTATGGAGATTTGCAGTATAGATCGGTAAACTACAAAGCCAATGGAAATGAAACTGGCCTGGTAGATGACAGCTTTAACTTTTTTAACCCCAAAGCCGGACTGGTATACGATCTGAACAGCAACCATAACTTTTACTTTTCCTGGGCCGTTGGGAATCGCGAACCAAATCGGAACGACTATGAAAATGGCAATCCAAAACCAGAAAGGCTTAATGACCTGGAGTTGGGATGGCGCTATATAACTCCGGATGTACAGATCAATACCAACCTATTCTATATGCAGTACAAGGATCAGTTGGTTTTAACCGGTGAACTGAATGATGTGGGAGCTCCTTTGCGGGCTAATGTGGGGGATAGTTATCGATTGGGACTGGAGATCGATGCGGCTATTAAATGGGGAAATTCCATTATTTGGCAACCAAATGTGGCGCTGAGCACCAATAGGAATATTGATTTTGTTTTTCAACGAGATGGGATCCTGCAAAATTTGGGGAATACGAACATCGCTTATTCCCCAGGGGTAATCATAGGGAACAGGATCGCCTACGAGCCTAATGATACCTTTCAGATCTCCTTGCTAACCAAGTATGTAGGAGAACAATACCTGGCCAATATAGACGCTCCATCTTCGGTCTTAGAGGCGTATTCCCAGACCGATCTGAATATCTCCTATACCCTTCTGCCCAAGAGTGTGGTGAAAAGTATCGTGATATCGGGGCTTGTGAATAATATATTTGATGCCAAATATGTTTCCAATGGTTATTTTTTCACTTTTGATGATGATTTTACTAATCCGGGAACCATTACAACCATAGAAGGAGCCGGGTATTATCCACAGGCGGGCATCAACTTTCTTTTGGGGATTAAGCTGCAATTGTAGATATGGGACCTAGCCTTGTAGGTTCAATTACTAAGCACCACCACGTTCCCGCTCTGGGTTGCCCGGTATTCCAGCATATTGAAATAACGTTCCCCGTCATTTGGGGGAGAGAATAGCTGTCCGGTAAACAAGCTGTATTCATAGCCTTCACACTCACACACTGCTGTTTGCCCATTTAGATCGGTTGTGGAACAAGCATTAGGGGAATGATTAGGACAACTGGCCTCAAAAACGCGGTAGGCAAACCCTGTGTTCATGACATAAACCCCACGGATCCCTACACCTTGCGCACCTATGTAAACAGCATTGCCAGGATTCGTAAGTGGGCTGTACAATGGTAAGTTGAGGTTAACTTCAAAACGAAAACCAATTTCCTGCAGATATGGATTGCGCTGACCCTGGTCATTGCTGCAAGCTGATAATAGTAAGAATATAGGTAGAAGAAGGGAATATCTCATATGGGTTTTATGCATTTGATAACACCGTAAAATTGATCAAAAATTCTGTATATTTGTGTTAAATCCTCTCTAAAACATGCGAAACGCATGGAAGCTGTAGGGGATTTTCTATTTATTAAATGAGGACGTTATGAGCAATGTGTCATATTACACCGCAGAAGGATTAAAAAAATTAAAAGAAGAATTAAATCATTTAAGGGATATAGAACGTCCTTTAGCCTCTCAGGCTATTGCCGATGCAAGAGATAAAGGAGACCTATCGGAAAATGCCGAATACGATGCTGCAAAAGAGGCCCAGGGACACCTGGAACTAAAGATTGCTAAATTGGAAGAAACGCTGGCCAATGCAAGGCTTATTGACGAATCACAACTGGATACCTCCAAGGTATTGGTACTTTCTACCGTAAAACTCAAGAACAAGCAGAACGGAATGGAGATGAAGTATACCCTGGTTGCAGAAAGTGAGGCAGATCTTAAAACAGGAAAGATTTCGGTTACTTCCCCTATTGGGAAGGGACTTTTAGGAAAGAAAGTAGGAGATACCGCAGAAATCACCGTTCCCAACGGTACCCTGAAATTTGAGATTTTAGAAATTACACGAAATTAAACTCAGATATTCTTTATATTTAATCCTATCCTAGTGATAGGATTTTTTATTTTAACACCATAGACCCATGCCCAGTATTTTTACCAAGATCGTCAATGGGGAGATTCCCTGTTACAAGATCGCTGAAGAGGAAGATTATTTTGCGTTTCTCGATATTAATCCCAATGCCAAAGGACACACCTTATGTGTTCCCAAAAAGGAAGTAAATAAGATCATGGACCTGGATGAAGAGACCTATATGGGTCTTATGCGTTTTTCCAGGAAAGTTGGCAGGGCCCTGGAGGCAGCAATACCTTGTAAACGGGTGGGCATAACGGTTATTGGTTTGGAAGTTCCTCATGTGCATGTGCACCTTATTCCGCTACAAAGTATGGCGAATGCTACTTTTCAACATAAGGAATCCTTTACCGAATCTGAGTTTAAAGAAATAGCGGCAAATATCAGAGCCAGGCTGTAAGATACCCCGCGTAATAAAGATAGGACAGGAACCCTATTAAGACAATCAGAAAACCAATAAGTCCGTAGGTTAATTTGGTTAAGCGCAGTGAATTTGGTTCGGGAGTGGTCATTTTCTGAAAATATTCGAAACTTCGTTCAATATCCTCTGTCCATTTTACAGGATAGATCAATGATCCGCATTTAGCACAACGGATCTCCTGACTCACTTGTTTGGTGGTTTTGTTGTAAAACCTGCTGATGAGGTGTTTCTGATAAAAGGTAAGCTTAAGTTCCTGATTGAAACATTCAGGACAGTTATTTGTAAGAATCGCTTCTTTAATGACTATTTGTTGTTCCCTTGCCATATTTATGAGGGTATAAGTAATGAAATTTGCATTATAGTGCCTTCTTTGCTAGAATTCAGGACTTTAATTTTTCCCTGATGGTATTCTTCAACAATGCGTTTTACCAGGGATAATCCCAATCCCCATCCTCTTTTTTTGGAAGTTACTCCAGGTTCAAAAATGGTATTGAAACTACTTTTGGGAATCCCTTGTCCGGTATCTGAAACAAGGATGTTTATGTATTTGCCATCGGGAATTATCTCAATAGAAATTGAGCCTTTTCCTTTCATTGCATCGATGCCATTTTTAACCAGGTTTTCTATGGTCCAGTTATACAAGGCACTGTTGAGCATAATTGGCAGTTCGTCTATGTAGGTATTAAAAGAATAATGTATTAGTCGGGAACTGCGCAGTTGCAGATAATCAAACGCCCTCCTTGTTTCTGCTACAATGTCTTTGAGTTCTAATTTGGGAAGAGATCCTATATTCGAGAATCGTTCTGTGATGGTCTGTAATCTGTCTATATCCTTTTCTATTTCGGTTGTAATGGCACTATTGATTTCCTCATTTTTTAAAAGCTCGTTCCAGCCAAGTAAGGAAGTTAAGGGTGTGCTGATCTGATGGGCAGTTTCTTTGGCCATTCCGGCCCACAGTTTATTCTGCTCGGATGCTTTGTTTGTCTTAAAGAAAAAGAAAATGACCGTTCCGAATAATAGTATGATCAATAAGAGTGCAATGGGATAATATTTAAGTTTATTGAGCACTTCAGAATTTCCATAGTACAAGGTGGCTAGAGATTCTCCCTCATAGTCAATGGAGATAGGGGTATTCTCTCTCCTGAATATTAATATTTTTTCTTGAATTTGAAGTGAATCTGTCCCCAGATCATCGGACATATTATTGGTCTTTACAGAGCCATCCTTATTAACCAGGATCATTGGTGTAGAGGTGTTGTTCTGAAAGATCTTAACGTGAAGATTGCCCAGGTCTCGGTCTTCGGATGATTGAAGTAATTCCGATTGCGCAGTGGCCCAGATCTCCATTTTATAGCGTTCCTCCTCCTTAAATTTCTTAAAGAAACTGTTGGTGTTCCAGAGAATGAGACTTACGATAACAAAAGATGCTATCAGCAAGAAGATATTGGAGATTTTGTTTTTGGGATTAAAGTTCATCCTATGGAAAACGTGGTTTTAAAGATAACTTAAAATGAGTTCATTTGTTGCATTTGAAGCTATGGTCTGTATAATAAATTGGATACAATTTATGTACCTTTGTCATCTATGTCAAATATGATTTCCATCCATCCTGAAGAACTCACTACCTCCAAATTACACGGATATCTATTGGGAGCCGTTGGGCCACGCCCCATAGCTTTTGCGAGTACCATAGACGGTAAAGGAAGGCCTAATTTATCCCCATTTAGCTTTTTTAACGTCTTTAGTGCAAATCCTCCTATTTTGATATTTTCACCTGCCAGAAGGGTACGTGATAATACGACTAAGCATACGCTCGAAAATGTGTTGGCGGTTGCAGAAGTAGTGATCAATGTGGTTAATTATGACATGGTGCAACAAATGTCTCTTGCCAGCACAGAGTATGGTGAAGGTGAGAACGAGTTTGTTAAATCCGGACTTACCATGGTAGCCTCTGATATAGTGCGCCCATTTAGGGTGGGGGAATCCCCTGTTCAATTTGAGTGTAAGGTAACCAAGGTAGAACCTCTTGGAAAAGAAGGTGGGGCCGGGAATCTAATATTTTCCGAAGTGGTAAAGATCCATCTAAATAAAAGTATACTCGATTCAGAGGGCGGGATAGATCAGTCAAAAATAGATCAGGTGGCCCGTATGGGAGGCAATTGGTACAGCAGGGCCAGGGATGGTATGTTTGAGGTGCCTAAACCGTTGAGCACAAAGGGTATTGGGGTAGATAGTCTTCCGGAATCAATCATAACAAGCTCCGTACTTTCGGGAAATGATCTTGGAATGTTAGGGAATGTGGAGGCATTGCCTACAAAAGAGGAGGCTCTATCCTTTATAGACTTGCATCCGGAAATTAAAAACTTGGGAACATTACAAGAACTGCATACAAAAGCAAAGGAATTTTTAATGAATAATGAGGTGTCTTCTGCCTGGAAGGTGCTTATGATAAAACAATAAATATGGAAATACAGGGAAAAGTTAAGATGATCGATGAAACCAAGACCTATGGATCTAATGGCTTTAGAAAGCGTGAATTGGTGGTGACCACCGAAGAACAGTATCCACAGCATATTATGATAGAATTTGTGCAGGATAAAACGGATCTTTTAGATGCTTACAAAGAAGGAGACACCGTAAAGGTAAGTATCAATCTGCGTGGTAGGGAATGGGTAAATCCGCAAGGGGAAACCAAATACTTTAATTCCATTCAGGGTTGGCGAATTGAAAAACAAGATACAGCTGCAGCAGGGCAAGACATGCCTCCGGTTCCACCAATGGATGCCTTTGAGCCGGCCAATGAGTTGAATGAGGAAGATCATGACGATCTTCCATTTTAGTAGCTTACGAGCTGAATAGATCGTTTCTCCCATAGGGGAGTTAAAATTATTTCAGTGAAAAATAAGAACAGGCCCATAACGTTTTTAGATAACCAACTGCTTTTTCCAGCGGTTGAAATGGCTAATCCTGAAGGCCTTCTGGCTGTTGGGGGAGATCTTTCGCCAGATCGGCTTCTATTGGCATACCAAAGTGGAATTTTTCCCTGGTTCAATGAGGATTCCCTGATCTTATGGTGGAGTCCGGACCCCCGGATGGTATTATTCCCGGAAAAAATCAGGATCACTAAGAGTATGCGAAATACTTTAAACAAAGGAAATTTTACAGTTACAAAAGACAGGGCATTCAAAGAAGTGATTCAGGAATGTGCCGGGGCCTACAGACCAGGTCAAAAAGGTACCTGGATCACAGAGAAGATGATGGAGGCCTATTGCAGGTTGCATCATAAGGGTGTTGCTCATTCTTATGAAGTATGGGAAAACAACCACCTGGTTGGTGGATTGTATGGAATAGACCTGGGGCATGTGTTTTGTGGGGAAAGTATGTTCAGTACAACAAGAGATGCCTCTAAATTTGCCCTCATCCAGCTTGCAAAGGAATTGGAGAAAAGAAACAATGCAGTGATCGATTGCCAGTTGCATACAGCTCATTTGCAAAGCCTGGGAGCCGAACTGATCTCAAGGGAGGAGTATCTCAGGATCTTACAAAGAGAAAATTAAGGTAGATGTAAGAAATAACACAGGTTGGGTTAGTCTTGTGTAATTTTCCCATCTGTGCTCTAACCCGGTCTGTAATTGAAGTTGCTCTGTTAACAGCCACCCTATGGTTGCGCTAATGCGCTGGTCTAATTGGGGGCTTATTCCTCTGGCCACACTCAATAAGGCTTCAGTATTCAGGATAAGATAGGCCTCTTTAAGATCTACTTTTTCACCTGCCAAAGGTACGTCCAGGGCAAACCGGTATCTGAATCTATGGGTAGTACTCGTGGGCACTATTCGTTGTTCCATACGTATTCTATGTCCATATCTTACTTTATAAGGACTTGTGGTGAGATTGAATTGCTGGGTAAATCGGATCTCGTTATCCATGGAAGCGTCGAATGATTCACGAAACCTGTAAAGGAGTCCGGCGGCAAAGCTTGTACCAACACCAGTTTTAAAGGTGGAGAAATGAGAAAGATCCAAGTGCCTCCCTTCAAATTGTAGGTTTTCATTCTGAAAGATAAAATTTCGGCTGCTGAGCGAAAAATTATGATAGTAGTAAGGTGCAACCTTGTAATTCATTGAGAATTGGGGTTGTAAATACACAATGTAGTCTTCCTGTGCCCTTGCGGTGCTGTACCAAAGTATTACCGTTGCTAAGAACAGGCCTTTAATAAAGGATGTGATCATAGTTGGCCGGTAATGATTCGCGTTTTGACAAAAAATTCCCTTCGGCATTGAAGAGATACTCAAATTCTCTCCGTCCTGAGACTGCTTTACAAGATATTATAAGCTCATAGTTTATATATGGGAGGAGTAAGTTTTGAAATGCCTCTTTCAGCAAACCCCTTAGTTGTTCCCCCTTTCTAAGTGGGTATTGCTGTTGAATTTTACGGATTTTAAAATTCGAGTAGGTTTGCTTTAAATGCTCTGTGATGGCTTCTAATACATCAATGGGGATATCCGATTCCTGTATCAGGATCTCAATGTCTTGCAGTTCGCCTTCTGTATTGAATTCAATGCTGTAGAATAGTCTGTCCTTTTTAAATTTAGCTTCAAAACTTATCGTAGTACTGTCTATTTCTTTGTAAAAACGAAGTCTTTTTACCCCCTGTATCTCATCCTTGATCAGCGTTAAGGCCTTCTGGGGAAAATCTGCTTGTTTGATTCTGAATTCTCTTTCATACTTTGCCTGGGCCCGTCCCGGGAAGCACCAAAGTAAGCTTAAAATCATTAAAAAAAGACTATACTTCATGGTAGCGGAAACATGTTATTTCGTGGTCATTTATCATTCCTGTTGCCTGCATATGAGCATAGACAACAGTACTGCCAACAAATTTAAAACCTCTGGACTTTAGATCCTTGCTGAGCCGATCTGATATTTCGGTGGTTGCAGGCATGTCCTTATAATTGCTAAAGGAATTCTTTATGGGTTTATGATCTACAAAATCCCAAATATAGTTGCTAAAGTTTTCAAATTGGGATTGTACTTCCATAAATGCCTGTGCGTTACTGATTGTTGCTTTGATCTTTAGTTTATTTCGGATAATGCCTGCATCCTGAAGGAGGCTATCAATTTTTTGCTGTTTGTACCCCGCTATCTTTTTATAGTCGAAATTATCAAAAGCTTTTCTGAAATTATCCCGTTTATTCAGGATAGTGATCCAACTAAGTCCGGCCTGGAAGGTTTCCAGGATCAGAAATTCAAAGAGGGTGGCGTCGTCCTTTACAGGTACACCCCATTCGTGATCGTGATATGATTTATACAAAT
>NZ_JBATLB010000260.1:0-5439 GCF_049669965.1 Muriicola sp.
GACTTGGAACAGCCGACAGATCTTTCCCGCTTACCGACTGAAAAACGGAGGAGCAAATAGGGATCGCTTTTTCTCCTGATACGCGTATTACGGCAATGGCGCCTGCCCCGGATGGGGTGGCTAATGCAATGATGGTATCCATTTCTGTATTGTTCATTAGTGGTATAGCATTACTTTGAAGAAAAAATCTTTCGTAGTATCTTGAGCAAAAATACTATTAAATGAGAACTTGCCTACTTTGCTTTCTTTTAATGTCTGTAGGTTTTATTTCTGCACAGGATATCGATTCTCTGGCTTCAAAGAGAAAATCTTTTCACAAATTCTCTAAAGATTCTTTAGGTCAATCTCCTCCAGGTGTTTTAAGAAAGGATACACTATGGTCAATAATAAAAGGGAATGACACTATTTGGTTGTCTAATAAAGAGGATTTCTTACAACAGGCTCCTCTGCGCGAAGGTGGTATAAGTGTTCCGTATGAACCTAAAAGTGAATCCTTTCTTAAACAATACATGGAAATAGTCTATAATATGTCGGCTTCCGAAGATTCGCTTAATACCTATCGAATGCGTTATTGGAAAAAGCCTTTAAAAATTTATATTGACAGTTCAGTTACTTCTGGAAGCACAAAGGCCTTTAAAAAATTTGCTCAGCAATTGTCAAAAGAAGTAGATTCCTTGAATATAACTTTCGTTACTTCTCGGGAGCAATCAAATTATTTGGTTTACCATACCAATAGAAAGTATCCAGAAGAGTATTTAGATAAACTTTCGAATACGAAAGAAGGCTATTATATTTTATGGAAATATGGTAAGATTAATCAAGGATACCTAAAGGTAGATACCGATCATTATCAAAATCCAGATCTTGTTAATCGTATTATGCTCTGGCGATTCTTTTTATCCTTAGGATATTTTATTACTCAAAATACTCTTCCATGTGATAGTTATCTCTCTACCTGTGGTTATTTGGCAAATGAAAGACCATCCCAAGCGGATATGGAGATCCTACGCTATCATTATTCGTACGGTATATGCAAAGGAACACGAATAACTGAATTTAAAGATCAGCATTTTCGGGCAAAGGAGGCACTGCGTAAGAACCCTATGAATCAGCATTATTTTATCCATTTTAACGAGTAGAATTTATTCCCAGTCTAAATATGATTATATGGAATTTAAAATCATTTATTTATTTCATTAGACCAGTACAGGGATACGACAAAATTTGTATCTTAAGAAATACCGATTATAAATACTTTTCAAATGATAAAGCAAATAGTTTATTTAGCAATCTTTATATGTCTTATAGGGATCACAAGGGGATATACCCAGGAGAATACAACTCCGGTTATGACAGAGGAGCAAATCCAGCAAATGAAGGAAGTTCAACAAAAGGTTGAAAAAGCTCAAAAAGAGGCCGAAAAAGCAGAAAAGGCTCAGAAAAAAGAAGAGAAAGAAGCCAAAGAGGCCAAGAGATTAAAAGATGACATCCGCAGTACTAAAAGATCGATTGACAGAGATGGAAATCGTATTGTTAATCTTAAAGAGAAACTTGAAGAGGATGGCGCCAAAGGGAAACTATCACCCAAGGATATAGAGAATCTCAATGACAAGATCCAAAGACTGGAAGCCCGTATAGTGAAGGATGAGGCTCGACTCAAAAAATTGGAAAAAAAGAAGTAGGGAAGGGGTTCTTAGTTTTACTTACTTAAAGGTGTAACATTTTAATTGATTTGACTACCTATATAGTGAAATCAAAAAACTTGTAACATGGAAATCATCAATCAATCAGCTTTACGAGTGGACCGGCAATTACTTGTCATCACTCATTTAACGCAACTTTTATCGTATGTCATAGGGTTTGGCGGCCTCATCACCCCCCTGATCATTTGGCTATCCTCCAAGGACCGCGTTGAAGGGATGGATGAACACGGGAAGGCGATCATTAATTTTCAATTGAGCCTTATCCTGTATTTTATAATTAGCATCCCCGCCATTCTATTACTGGGTTTGGGCATATTGGGAATCATTGGAGTGGTCGTTCTAGGATTTGTCCTGCCTATTGTTAACGCAGTCAGAGCTAGTAACGGCGAAGAGCCCAGTTATTTTATGACCATTAGATTTATTTCGTAGAGAAACTAAAAAACATAATCCGGCAAAGGCCGGATTTTTTATAGTGTAAATTGTCTATTAATTATTCAACATCACCGGCATAACCAGCATGGTGACATGTTCCCCTTCATCCAGTCCATCAATAGGAGTAAGGATCCCGGCCCGGTTGGGGAGGCTTAATTCAAGTGAAACTTCCTCTGAAGATAAATTTCCCAGCATTTCCACCAAGAATCTGGAGTTAAATCCGATCTGCATATCATCACCCTGATAGGCACAAGTGAGCCGCTCTTCAGCCTTGTTACTATAGTCAATGTCTTCTGCAGAGATATTCAATTCTGCCCCCGCAATACGAAGTCTTATCTGATGAGTGGTTCTGTTGGAAAAAATAGAAACCCTTCGTACAGAACTCAGGAAATGATTTCTTGAAATAGTAAGTTTGTTTGGATTTTCCTTTGGAATAACCGCTTCATAGTTGGGATATTTCCCATCAATCAATCTACAGATCAATTCTGTATTGTCAAAACTGAATTTAGCATTACTGTCGTTATACTCTACTTTTACCTGTTCTTCGCTCCCTGATAGAATACCCTTTAATAAATTCAACGGTTTTTTAGGCATGATAAACTCGGCAACTTCTGAGGCCTTTACATCATTTCGTCTGTATTTCACCAATTTGTGGGCATCTGTGGCCACAAAAGTTAGATGCTCCGAAGAGAATTGAAAGAATACCCCACTCATTACCGGTCTTAGGTCGTCATTTCCTGCTGCAAAAATGGTTTTTGTGATAGCTGTTGCCAGAATATCTCCCATGATGGTGGTAGAACTTGGGCTGGCCAATTCTACTGCCTTGGGAAATTCTGCCCCATCGGCATATGCCAGAGCATACTTTCCGTAATTTGAACTGATTTCCACCGTATGATTATCCTCTACCACAAAGGTCAGGGGTTGCTCCGGAAAGGTTTTTAAGGTGTCCAGTAATAATCGGGCAGGAACTGCTATGGTCCCTTCATTTTCAGATTCTACTTCCAACACAGCACTCATGGTGGTTTCCAGGTCTGAAGCAGACACGGTGAGTTTGCGTTTCTTTAATTCAAATAAGAAATTATCTAGTATGGGTAGTGTATTACTACTGTTGATGACGCCTCCTAATACCTGAAGTTGTTTTAATAAATACGTACTCGATACAATGAATTTCACAATGTCTGTTTTTTGGTTATCATAGAAACAAGTGACTGGATTCTGACCTTTCTCTAAACAGTCTTAAACCACCGCTTATTTCCTTCTTTACGGCTATAATTTGTGAAAAATCCTTCGCAAAGGATCTAAAAACAAATATATCTTAATTGTCTATTTCCGTAAAACTTACTTATTAACATCTATCTGCTATACTGCCTCTTGCGCCACCATGAAAAAAGTATGGATAAAAGCAGCACAAAAGCGAGGGGAACCCCTATAGAAATGAACTGCCAGCGTGTTTTTTGTGAAGCTATTTTCTCTGCGTCTAACATAGGAATAGCCACTGATTTATTTCGAATGTTTATAAGTCCGGTATCATCAAGAAGGTAATTGACGCTATTCAGCAAGAATTCCTTGTTCCCATAGAAGTTATTTGTCCATTTGTCATACCCCAATTCAAGTGGCCTGTTATTTCTCAATTGGTTCGCGATCAGATCCCCGTCTGCGATGAAGATCATCTTATTTTCCGGACCGTTCTCTTTTGTGCCTTCTAATTCAATGGGTTTCACTCTATTTTTATAGGCAGAGCTGAACGTCCCTTCCACTAAAACCGCTAAGGGCTTATTTCCATCAGTAAATTGCTCCTTATCCGGAGGCGAATTAAGGAATTCAAAGCTGATACGTTTGGGCATTGCTTCTGTTTTTGACAAGGGAGAACTCTGTGCCAGTACCGTCTTTTTATAGGGGTTACTCAAGGTATCTATGGTAGCTGTAAATTGAAATCTCAAAGCTTCCGTATTGGTGTTTATAGGATGGTTGTTCTTTGAAAACACCATAGGATTATAATACCAGGGGAGAGGATTGTACTCGGCACTGTTCGCTTCCCCATTGGCTAAAACGATCTGGGTGCAATAGAGATCGTTTACGAGCACCGGATTGAATCGAACGCCATATTTAAAGAACAGATCGTTAAGATTTAAATTCCTGGTAAGGGCCATTGCCTCTCCTTGTTCGTTAAAAAGGCTGTCTAGCTCCATGGCAACCGGATCGACCAGCCATAGCGACTTCCCGCCGTTTACGATAAATTGATCGAGCACATACTTTTCAGCTTCACTAAAGGCAATAGTAGGTTTTGCAATTAATGCCAGATCATAGGTATTAAGCTGATCCAGGACGCTCTGAGGATTACGCTCAACAGAATCTAAGGTAATGGCTCCTATATTGTAATATTCCCGTAGTGAACCCAGAATGTCCGCCAGATAAATATCCTGAAGTTCCCCGTTACCCTTTAAGACTGCAATACGTTTCTTCTGGTTGATCCCTACTTTGGTAAAGGCATCTGTAAAGGCGTATTCGAGGTTTTGGACAGAATTGTTGATCCTGTCTGCTGTACTGGCTCCTAGTTTATTTTTTAGGAGTGCTACTTTTACCGTTTTGTCCTTATAAGTAACCATAGCCCAGGGGAAAACCAGTTCCTGAGATACTTTCCCTTCATTTTCTGTGGTAACGTTTGCAGGGATTAAACCAATACTTTGAAGTTGAGCCAGGGTGGCCTCTGCTTGTGAGGCATCTTCCAACGGATCTTCAAAACTGTATTTGATGTTCCGGTTTTCATTGGAAAAATTTTCCAGGAGCTGGGCCGTCTCTATTTTTAAACGCTGGAATTCTGAAGGGAGCTCGCCCTCCAATAATACATCGATAATTACAGGAGCGTCGAATTTCTGTAGAACTTGCGTTGTAGTCTCCGACAGCGTAAATCTATGATCTTCCGTAAGATCGAAGCGCAGGTAAATAAATGATGCCAGAAAGTTTATGAGTAGTAAACTACCAAGCCACAAGGCACTATTTTTTAGAAAACCATTTCTCATTTTATACAGTTCGTTTTAAACGGGTTACGGTAAGAAAAAGAAAAAAGGCAGCCAGCGAAAGAAAGTAGACCACATCGCGGGTATCTATAATACCTCGGCCCATTCGTTCATAATGGGCCTGCATGCCTATATTTTCAAGGAACAGCGAAAACCCACCATCTAAAAAGAGTCCCGCTATGGCCTGAAATCCCAAATAGGCAACCAGGGCTATAAGAAGGGCTGTAAGAAAGGCAACGATCTGATTATCGGATAGGGTAGAGGCAAAGATCCCAATACTTGTATAT
>NZ_JBATLB010000261.1:0-1865 GCF_049669965.1 Muriicola sp.
CCCGCATACAGAGGAAGTACATGATGATACTTTGCCCATCCTTCTCCTGGTGGAGGATAATACGGACCTCATTACACTATTGACGGATACATTTAAAAACGAGTATAAGGTCCTTACTGCCAATAATGGGGAGGAAGGGATTAATACAGCCTTGGAAATGGTCCCGGATATTATCGTTTCGGATGTAATGATGCCCATAAAGGATGGGGTTGAACTCACCAAAACGTTAAAAAAAGATGAGCGCACTAGTCATATCCCTATTGTGCTTTTAACGGCCAAGGCCGGCGATGAAAATAAGCTTATTGGCATTGATGTGGGTGCAGATGATTATATGACCAAGCCCTTTAACCAGAAAATACTCGTCTCCAAGGTAGAGAACCTGATCGCCCTGCGGAAAAAATTAAGATCCAGGTACAGCCAGGAGGTTATTCTGAAACCCAAGGACATTGCCATTAGCTCGGTAGACGAACAATTTTTAGAAAAAGTACAGAAGGTCCTGGACCAGAATTTAGTGGAATCTTCCTTCACTATCGATGCCTTCAGCGAGGCCGTACATATGAGCCGCATGCAGCTCCATAGAAAACTAAAGGCACTTACAGGGCTATCGGCCTCAGAATTTGTACGTTCACAACGATTGAAACTTGCCGCCAGCATCCTTAAGAAGTCCGATATTAATATCTCCGAGGTTGGTTACAGGGTTGGCTTCAATGATCCGGCCTATTTCGCCAAATGCTTTAAAGAAGCCTATAACTGCACCCCTTCCCAGTTTGTAAATCAATAATTAGCTCGTTTTTCTTCCTTTAAACAGGCCTTTTTGTGCACCTGTTACATATGTCATAGTTCTTGTTACAATAGTCATAGCCCTTTGAAAACAAGGGCCATACTTTCGTTTCAGGGTGTTGGTGTATGAACCTAGTCTCCAAAGTACCATTGCAATGAAGAAAGAAAAGAGCCTTCTGGAGGGCACACTAGATCATATCCACGAAAACCAGATTTACCTGAACATCAACCATTTAAAAGATGGCAGTTATCTGCTGAAAATAATGTACAAAAACAAAGTGATCAAAGAAATCACTTTCCAAAAACCAGCATGATGTTAACCTTTTTAGAAGATCAGCATTAATAAATAAACAGCACTAAAACCAGATAGCATGAACACCTTAAAATTGACCATTACAGCATTTTCCATGGGCCTTTTCCTTTCCAGCTGTGGGGATACGAATGAGAAAAAAAACAATGAGGCACTCGTTCCCGAAGAAGGAATGGTTACCCGAGAAGAAAAAGTAGCTATTAAGGAAGATAGCACGAAACAAATGAACATCCTGGACGAGCAAGCCAAACTATTGAATAAAGTATTTGGAAATGTGGATACGGAAGAAGGAAGGGCATTTAGTAAAGTCAACAATTATTTAGATCTGGTGGAGCAGGCAAACTTCCCGCCCGATGTCAAGAAAAACCTTCTGGATCAGTACAAGCTCTATGAACTAAGCCTGGATCCTAAAAAAAAGGATTCACTGAAACTACTGTTCAATGAAAAACTGAGCGACGCCATGGCAAAGGCCGCATCCAATAAGAAATAACAGCCATCAATTACACCATTACAAACCGAAACACCATAACTACAATGATCATGAAAACACTACAAACACTCACCCTGGTCCTGGCTATTTGCTTCAGTGCCACCACCCATGCCCAGTTCCTGAAAAAAATAAAAAAAAGAGCCGAAGAGGCCGCCGAAAGTACCATTGAACGCAAAGTGGAGGAAAAAGCAGCAAAAGAAACGGAAAAAGCCTTCGATTCTACCTTTAACAACCAGGGAAAGCTCTTTAAGAAAGAAGTGGCAAAACCAGCACCATATTATACCT
>NZ_JBATLB010000262.1:0-24360 GCF_049669965.1 Muriicola sp.
GTGCCCCCGCACTGGTACCGATCATTCCAAATTCCGGAAGGATCTGCAACACTTCCTTATCTGCCGTTAGCTTTTCAATAACAGCATCAATGTCCAGGAATTGGTTGGGAAATGCCGGGGTAACGCCCGGAGCGATCTTTGCCAGTACATAGTTCATATTCACGATGGCATGATTGGGATGTCGTTCTTTGATGAGCTCTATAAAAGGAGTCATGGCATCTTTATCACCTTCTATCCATCCGCCTCCATGGACCAAGAGAATAACCTTGGTTTTAGTAACTGAACGGTTGGCGGGTAGATAGACATCGTACACTTGTTCCTGACTGGGCCCATAGGATATGTCTAGCAGTGCAAGTTCTTCTAAAGGCAAGGTCTCCTCTTCCTCAATAGGTGGTACCTCAACAATAGTCCCTACTTCTTCAAACGAGGAGGAACATGAGAATGAAAGTAATCCCACGATAAGGATTGTACTATATTTGATACTCCTTTTGTTCATGGCTTTAGTAAACAGAATAGATCTACGTTGTCTACTCTCAAAGATATCTAATTGTTGCCTGAGAAATGCAGCTTTTGGTTTAGTTTCCTTTTTTGCCCGATGTATGGATCTCCGCACTCCTTTACAACATCTCTTCGTCCGATACATTCTTCTCGGTTCTGACCTTTGCATAAGGCCCTTTTTTATTGGCCGTCTTCATATCTGCATAGCGCGGATCCTGTATGTAATCTTGTTTCTGCATCTTAATAACCTCAATACTCAAAAATCCAAATTCGCTTACCACCTTGCCATAAAATCGGTAAATACCCCTTCCCCTGAAAAAATACTGAGCGGCTACCGGGGGGAACAAGACCGTATCAAAGACCTCCCCGTGTTGGTCTACCAGGGTAGCAAAGTTCATGCGCTTGCCGTTATGGGTCTTGGTGTTCTTTACCGTGACCAAATACCCGTACAGATCTATATACCGGTTGAGGTAACACGGCAGATCCCTGCTCCCATTTTTATTTTTAGGGGGTTCTTTTAGCAAATGGAAGGGGCTGCAGAGACAAAAGCTTAACAACTCCAGCTGGGTAAAGGCCATTTCCAGATCCGTAGTATGCAGCCGGGGGATCTCAAAATCCTGATGGATTGGCGGGAACAGCTTGGGGTGGTCTACGGCATTTCCCTTGGAAAGAAATAAATGGGCTTCCCATAACAGTTCGTGTTTGTTGATCCCGGTAAACCGAAAGGCATCAATACGGATCAAAATACTGAGCTGTTCAATGGAGATCAACACCCTATCCAAAAAATCTTCCAGGGAAGCAAAGCTTCCATGGGCCTGCCGCTCCTTTAGGATACGATCCATTACCCTCCCCTCCAGTTCTTTTAAATACATAAACCCCAGGTAGATCTCCTTGTCATAGATACAATTCACAGCAATGCTCTTATTGATACAAGGTGCATGCACGGTGGCCCCCAACATCCGGGCTTCATGCACATAGAATTCCGAACGGTAGAACCCACCCCCGTTATTCAAGACCGCTACCAAATATTCCAGCGGATAGTAGGCCCTTAAAAACAGGCTTTGATAACTTTCCACTGCATAGGAGGCAGAGTGTCCCTTGGCAAAGGCATAGCCGGCAAAGCTGGCCACCTGGTGCCAGATCTCATCGATCAGTGTCTCTTCATATCCTTTCTTACGGCAATTCTCCACAAACTTGTCCTTTACCTTCTGGAACTCATCGCGTGAGCGGTACTTCCCGCTCATTCCCCTGCGCAGCACATCAGCCTCTCCCAGGCTAAGACCCGCAAAATAATGGGCCACTTTGATGACATCTTCCTGATAGACCATCACCCCATAGGTTTCGGGCATAATGCTCAACATTACCGGATGCCCCTTCTCTTCTGCCCTCCCCGGATTGCGGTGTCGCAGGATGTATTCGCGCATCATTCCACTCTGGGCCACCCCCGGCCGTATGATGGAGCTGGCAGCCACCAATCCCAGGTAGGTGTCTACCTCCAGCTTTTTTAACAACATCCGCATGGCAGGCGATTCCACATAAAAACACCCCATACACTGGGCAGATTTGATCATATTATTGATATGAGGATCTTGCTTGAATTTTTTGATGTCATGGATGTCGATACGCTTGTATTCCTCAGGTTGATTGAGGGCCAGGATCTGAATGGCCTCTTTGATCTTGGCCAGACCCCGCTGCCCCAGGATATCAAATTTGTATAAGCCTACGTCTTCCGCGATCACCATATCGAACTGGGTGGTGGGAAAACCTTTTGGCGGCAGGTGAGTGGCCGAAAAATAGTGTAATGGTTGTTCGCTGATAAGGATTCCCCCGGCATGAATGCTGAGGTAGTTGGGCATGTCCTTAATAAGGTTGCCATACTTCAGGACCAGAAGCGATACCTCATCTAAATCTGAAGGCTTGTAATGCCCCTCGCATAAAAAATCGATCTCCGCCTTGGGAAGGCCAAACACCTTTCCGAGTTCACGGATCACTCCTCTCGACTTAAACGTGACATAGGTCCCCAAAAGGGAGACATGCTGAAAACGGTCAAAGATGTATTGGGTGATTTCCTGCCTGTCCTTCCAGGAAAAATCAATATCAAAGTCGGGTGGATTGGTCCGGTACAAATTGATAAACCGCTCAAAGTAGAGATCGAGTTCAATAGGATCCACATCGGTGATCCTGAGGAGGTAGGCCACAATACTATTGGCCCCACTCCCCCGCCCTACATAGTAAAAGTTGCGCTTTCTGGCTTCGGATACAATGTCCCAGTTGATCAGGAAATAGGAGACAAACTCCTTTTCCTTGATGAGTTGTAATTCTTTTGCAAGTCGCTCGCGAATACGCTCATCCACCTCCGGGTAGCGGTAGGGCAACCCTTTGTAACACAGTTCCTCCAACAGGTTTTCATCGGCCTCTTTGCTATCCAGATAGGTACTCTGGTTTTGTGGTTTCCGGTCCTTGGAAAAATCGAAGTGGATGCTGCAGTTGCGCATGAGTTGCTCCGTATTTTGGAGGATAAAGGGATATTCAGAAAAGACCTCCGCCAGGTTCTTTACAGAGAACATCCGTTCCTCAAAGGAAGCCTCCTCATCTTTGGGAAGCTTGCTCAGCAGCACATTGCTGTCTATGGCCCGCAGGAGACGATGGGCATTAAAATCGCGTTTATTTCTGAAGGTAACCGGTTGTAATAGCACCAGTTTGTCCTTGTATTCTATGAGCCTGGAAAAGGGCAGGCGCCTCAGGTCTGTAACCGAGATACCTATGTACTCGTGGTCTAAAAAATGATGCTGATCATTTAACAATACTTTTTCGAAAGGATAGATAACATAGGCATGTTGGAAGACGGGTGCCCGTTTGGGTATCTTTTTCTCCTGGTGGAGGTGTTCTGACAAGAACGCGTTGAGTTCGCGATAGCCTTCATTGTTTTTGGCGATCCCCACAAAGCATGCCGTTACCCCGTTGCGAAAATCGATCCCCAAAATAGGATGTATGCCAAAGTCTGCGGCTCTTCTAACAAAATTAAGACAGGCCGAAGTGTTGTTGATATCAGTAAGGGCCAGGCGGGTAACCTCGTGCTCCCTGGCCAGCTCCAAAAGGGCTACTTCGGAAAAGGTTCCGTAACGCAGGCTGTAGTAGGTGTGGCAGTTTAAATACATTTTTTTCTTTCTCTCTTCATTCCTTTTTGCCTTCTCTTTTCTCTTTCCTCTTCATTTCTTTTGCTTGCCCAAAAGAAACGAAGCAAAGAAAAAGGCACTTTCTCGTAGGCGATTTTAATGCAAGCATTAAAACCAGAGCCAAATTCCTAGATCGCCTACAAGGTTTCGGCGATCCTTAACGCACTTTGTCTCTTTCGCTGACGATAAAGGGCTACATAAATCCAACTGTTATTTTTTCGAGTCGGCATATCCATTACGTTTATGTTAATACTAAACTTTGTTATATGTCTCCCTTATCTACAGAATAGGACCGAGAAACCGACAATGGTACTCGTCCCGCCAAAGGCGGGATGGCGAGGTTTCGAGGCCGGTTTTATCTGCAATAGGCAGATAAAAATTCCTCAGATAAGGCGTCTTTTCTTTTCTCCCTTTTCTTTGGACGAGCAAAGAAAAGGGAAGCAATAAAAACAGTTCACTGCTTGCGATGTGCAAGAATAATTGGTGGTTGCCCATTGAACGGATTTGCCATCCTCCCAATGGTCTTGGCCCCCATCCCCGAGGCGCGGAGCACGCTCTTGTCCCCAAAACGCTCCCGGAGATGATCCATGGCGGCATATAAATTGAGGGCCTCCTCCGTATCCTCGAACAAATTGATCTGATAATTCCCCGGCACCAAATAGCTAAACCGGATCCCGATAAGGCGTACCAGCATCCGCTTGTTGTAGAGGGTGTTGAACAATTCCAGGATCCTGGGGATCAGGATATGATCCGCGCTGGTGTAGGGGATACGCACTTGTTTGGAATAGGTGTTAAAATCTGAATAGCGCACTTTTACCGCAATACAGGCGGTTAGTTTTTCCCCTCGCCGTAACTGGTAGGCCAGGTTCTCTGTCATGGCAATTAAAATGCCCCTGAGTTTAATAACATCTATAGTATCCTTGTCGAAGGTGCGTTCTGTAGAGATCGATTTGCGGTCCGAAAAAGGGATCACAGGGGTATTATCTACCCCATTGGCACGTTTCCAGATGACCCTGCCGTTGGCCCCCAATACCCGTTGCATAACATCCATAGGCATTTCCTGTATGGTCCTCACCTGCCGCAAGCCAAGGTTCCGGAGGGTTTGGTAGGTCTTATCTCCTACCATGGGGATCTTTTTGATGGATAGTGGGGCCAGAAAACGTTTTTCGTACCCAAAATCTACCTTCAACTGGTTATTGGGTTTGGCCTCGTTGGTAGCCACTTTAGACACTACCTTGTTAACAGACAGGCCAAAAGAAATGGGTAGGCCAGTTTCCCTGGTGATCTCCTTCCGGAGTTCGGACGCGTACTGGTAGCAGCCAAAAAAACGGTCCATCCCGGAAAGGTCTGCGTAGAACTCGTCGATACTCGACTTTTCAAAGAGGGGTACCTTCTCCTTGATGATGTCAGTGACCAGATCGGAATGTTTACTATAGGTGCCCGCATTACCTCGTATCACTACTGCTTCAGGACAGAGTTCCCTTGCCATTTTCATGGGCATGCCAGAATGCACCCCAAAGCCACGGGTCTCGTAACTACAGGCGGCTACTACCCCACGGTCGCTCGTACCCCCAACCAACAGGGGCTTATTCTTGAGTTCGCTATTAATAAGGCGTTCTACGGATACAAAAAATGTATCGAGGTCCAGATGTAAAATGGTCTTTTGCATACTATCCAAAAAGGATAGCTAATATATGGAATATTTCCTTTTTTATGGATTTTTTCCATATTTAATCTTTATCTGAAATAAGAAAAGGCCACACAATAGTTGTGCAGCCTATATAGGGTAGTTAATGATTGGTCATTATTTCTTACAACAACTGAAAGGCCCTGATGATGAGGAATACCATGATAGAAATAAATAAACAGCCCACCACGATAAACGCGTCAATGATATCGAACTTTCTCCGCATATTTTTATAGTTAAACCAATTTCCTGTTAATCAAACGGAAAACCGGTTAAGAGTCTGTATACAAAAGCATATAACACCACCAAGAACATGATCAAACTAAACCACGCGAAACCTTTAAAAAATCTTCGCACAAAAAAGTTTTCTATCGCCTTGAATGCTTCTGAATAAATCTCTTTAAAAAGTAAAAGTGTCTTCATACCTGTCCAATTATAGGTTCAATTCATACTTACACTTACAAAGCTATGACCCTATTGTATCAGAGGTAGTATTTTTGGATTAGGTGAAAGAAAAAGAGATGAATGACACACTGCAGAACAAATATCCATGAGACTATACCGTTTATCGATTTGATAAGTAATCTTACAATCCGTTATTCTACATGTGGTCATCGATAAACTGCATTAGAAAAAAACCAAAGAAGATCTCCCTAGAACCGATAGTTAAGGGTAAGAACCGTGCCACGGGGAAGTACAGGGATCTTAGCAAGGGTCTTCAATACCTTGGGGTCATCCAATCCTTCTTCGAGGATCACCTTATTAAAACGATTCTCTTCGGGTCTTGCCATGGCTTAATCTAAGGGCTTGGCGCATCCCCTCCAGCAGCGTATAGTATTCCCGCCCAGAGGTGATTCAAGAAAAGTGGTTCCTCGAAGGTTTCATTGGTATGGCCCATGGCCGTGTAGAAAGATCTGCCTCCCTTGTATTCCTGATACCAACTCATAGGGTGATACTCCGGGTTACTGCCACCAATATAACTTTTATCATCTATGGTAAGGACCACATTAATGTTGGGAGAAATGTTTTTAAAACTGTAAAACTCGTCCTCCCTTTCGAACTCATCCGGCATGCCTTTGGTGGCCCAATGGTCCTTTTGCGTTACTGTAAACTTCCCTTTTTGCACATTGCTGGGATCACTGGGATGATCAAGAAAATAAGCTCCTGCCAGGCCTCCATACCATGGCCATTCGTATTCGGTATCGGTTGCTGAGTGTACCCCAACATAGCCACCACCCGCTTGAATATAGCGCTCAAAGGCATTTTGTTGTGCTTCATTTAAAACATCTCCGGTAGTATTGAGAAAAAGTACGGTATTGTATTTTTTTAATTCTCTTTCGTTGAATTGTTCCGCATCTTCAGTGAACACAACCTTAAAATCTTTTTCATTAGCCATTTTCGTTAAGGCATCTTTCCCGGCCGAAATAGATTCATGTCTATAACCCTCTGTTTTACTAAAAACGAGCACATTTATTTTTTCCTTTTTTGAACAGCCATTGAAGACAAAAGCAACGGCAAGAATTGTAAAAAGGAGAATAGCAGATCTCATAGGTGATGGTTTATAATTTGATAAATATAATAAGTCTATTTGAGGTGGGGACTTGTAAATCCCAGCTTTAATAATCCTGTTTGCACCTCCGGACAAGACATGAACAGGTCCCATAAAAGTCCGGTTCTATAATTTTCAATCATCACAACAATGGGCCCCTGATCAATAGCTAGATAAGTAGAAGCAACCCAATTTTCAGTAAGATTGAAGGCATCATAGAAACCATATGGACCCCATAATTTGCCTTCATAATTCTCATAGAAATTACGCATAGCCTGTATTGAATACTCTGGTGTATATGGCATGGAAGAAATAGCCGCGGTTGGTGAAATGACCCCCAGATCATTGGTAGGACTATGGGCCGAATATCCCAGACGGTTATCGCTTGCTGTAAGACCCCAACTATCTTCTGCATAGCCCAAATATTGCTTTGGGTTTTCCAGACAATACGCTCTGTTAATCAGAGTGTGATTTACATTTTGCTCCCAATAGTTAGCATAGAGATCTTGTAAACCTCTTGGATCCAAACCCAAAAAGGAATAATGGGCAAAGAATAGAGGACCTCCATAATCAGGTCCCAGTGGTAATTGCCACTGATTATAATACTGTTGTCCATTATAAAATTGGTTGCCTGAAGTCCATCCAACATCATAAACTGAGGTATCTATTGGGTGCGTGGGGGAAGAAGATGCCAATACATAAGTGATCAGGGCTTCATTATATCCTCTAATCTGGTGGTTGATGGTCCATTCATAGTTGGGAGACCAGTGCCAGGTTAATATCTCCTGACCGTTGGTATACCATTCCCATTCTACTTCGTTCCATAATTGATTGATCTTATCTCGCAGAAGCGACTCTTCAGGAAGTTCCTCATTAAAATATTGCCTTGCCGTGAGCAGGCCCTGGATCATAAAAGAAGTTTCTACAATATCGCCTCCATTATCTTCTGTAAAAAAGGGTCTCACCTTTCCGGTACTGCCGTAATACCAATGTGGAAATGCCCCGTGAAAACGATCTCCATTCAGTAAGAAATCCGTGATAGTATGCAGCCGCTCCACGGCCTCTGTCCTGCTTATGAAATTTCGTTCAACTCCGACTATCATAGCCATGATGCCAAAGCCGGAACCTCCGGTTGTAACAATCTCCCAACCTTCTACCCCATAAGCATCTTTGTCTGAACGTTCTAAGGCCATCCCACTAACAGGGTGTGCAAAATCCCAAAAATATTTAAATGTCTGGCGCTGTACCTCATCCAGAAGTGCTTCATCGGAAAGTGATTCAACAGTAAAAATATCTGGATCTGAATTTAGAATTACGGTATTGTCTCCTTTGGAGGAGCAAGACAACAACATGAAAAACAGGGTGAACCCAATGAAAAGAAACACTCTGATGACAGGGGCGAACCCTTTTTTAAGAAGTTGCATCCTTAAAAATATAATTATTTAAGTTAATGTAAGACTTCATGAGAAAAAAGTCAAGATTCAAAATAACGGCTATGAAAGCACCAAGGTTGGATATTGATAGCCATCGGGGGAAACCACACTTACTTTTCTCCATAAAAAAGCCCCGAATAAATTCAGGGCTTTAGAATGTACCTCGGGTGGAATGTAATTCCTAAATGATTGCCCTTCAATCCTTTGACGAAAGAAACCGAGTAGAAGCTCTTTGTTAGATTTCAAAAAATGTCAGCGGCACCTAAGAACATAGCCGATTAAAACAAATCAAATTTATATCGTTTTATTCAATCTCGATAATGACTGTCTTTTTTCATCGTTACAATTAGGGTTCCTTTAATCTTCTTGACTTACAAAGACGAACACAACAACCTCTGGTGGTCTATACATCTGTATCTCCCGCATTCACAACAAATATTCGTTATTCATAGATAAAGCCCTTTTTTTTGTTAATAATAACTATACCCTTTATCCATAATGGCTAAAAAATGTAACATAAATAGGAGTACCCTCTCCAAGGGATTGCTATTTTTTCTGTTCTTTATTACGGCTAATTTTATCCATGCTCAGCTTAGTGACCTTCATTATCTGCCTCCTTTAAAGCAGGGACAGAACAATCAGGCAATACAACAACAGGCTATATATCTTTCTACTCCAGAACCCGTTACTTTCACGGTTAATGTCTATCGGGGAACAGGAGCCACACCGGTTGCCTCTTTTAACATTTCTAATTTAAATCCGGCGGTCTATTCCCTACCGAATGGTGACAACAACATTACTCTTGTCAATAATACTAATACAGGCGTTGTTTTAAATAATTCAGGTCTGAGGTTTGAATCCCCCAGCGGAAATAGGTTTTATGTCAATTATCGCGGATATTCTTCTGCCCAGGCAGCTTCGCTTACCTCAAAAGGCAGGGTTGCACTTGGGAGGCGTTTTAAATGGGGCGGGGTGCCTAATTTGGGATCGCACCCTTCCAAATCGAACACCCTTGGTATCATGGCCACTGAAGACAATACAACCTTTACTGTTTTTGGATATGATCCTAATTGCCGGTTTCGCCAAGGCAATAATGTGTACGGATTAACCAACGATAGCTATACGATTACCTTAAACGCCAACGAGTCATTCGTGTTTGAAGCCTATGTGGGCAATGCCCCCACCCCTGCCCATAGGGATGGATGGATCGGAGCTTCTATAGAGTCGGACAAAGACATCGTCATCAGCAACGGATCTATGAACTTTGGTCGTCAGGAAAATGCCAACAACCGAGATGCGGGGATCGATCAACCCGTACCCGAAAACAGGCTGGGAAAGGACTACGTATTCGTACGCGGTAATGGTGGTAGTAATGGCGCCACAGAATTTCCCTTGATTATTGCCACCGCAGATAATACTCAGATCTTTATCAATGGTTCCGCTACTCCTATCATTACCATCAATAATGGAGAATATTTCGAGGTACCCAGCACATTCTATTCCTCCAATACCGTTGGGGCCAATATGTTTGTACAAACTTCCAAGGATGCATATGCCTATCAATGTATGGCAGGTGCAAGCCAGGTCTATACACAGGGCTTAAATTTTGTTGCCCCTGTAAATTGTCTGCTGCCAGATGTGATGGACAATATCCCGGATATTAGAAATATGGCTGGAACCCTGGTCAATGGGGGTGTCACCATTATTGCGGCAGTAAATACTCCGGATGCAAATATCACCGTTACCGACGGGAGTGGAGTTGTTGGTCTTCCTGCATCTAACCCGGTGGCAGGTTCTCCTGATTGGAAGACATTTTTTATTCCCAACCTAAATGGCAATGTAAGTATACAATCTACTGGCCCTATCGCCGTGGGATTTTTTGGATATAACGGAGCCAGAGGGGTCGCCGGATACTACTCCGGGTTTGATACCGTCCCCGAGGTTACCCTGGAAATTGCAGGGGGTAGTGGCTGTTTTGTAGGCTCTACTATTTTTGAAGCTACAGGTAATTTTGATGCGTATCAATGGTATGGCGATGGTCAGTTGATCCCCGGGGAGAATGGCCCCAGCTATGCCCCTACAATCGCTGGAGACTATTTTGTGCGCGGTACTAAAGGCCCCTGTACGTATGATTCCCAATCTATTTCCGCTTACTATTGCGATCCTGATGTGGTTGTTGAAAAAACCGTAGACGAGACCGAGATCATGGAGGGCGAAACGGCTACATATACTATTAAGGTTAGGAATCTGGGCGTGGGTCCTATTACCAACCTTACAATCACAGATGATATCCCAGCAGGCCTCACTTTACTGTCTACCTTTACCCTTAAGGGAAACTGGAGCGGTAACACCTGGAATATTGGGAGCCTGAATGGAGGGGAAACCGCTTTTTTGGAGATAGAAGTTCAGGCAGATGAAATAGATCTACTGCCCCTTTTAAGTCTTACGAATACCGCCTTTAATTCACAAGATCAGATAGACGCTAACATTACCCTGGACAGTCCTTCGGCACACCTCTATGTACATAACGACTTTGATAATGACGGGGTAATAGATATTACCGACCTTGATGATGATAATGATGGGGTTTATGATGAAGAGGAATGTGCCTCCCTGTTGTTTAATATTTCCAATGGGAATACCCATACAAGTAGCTTGATTACGAATAACAACTATTTGTTGCTTGATATCTTCGACTTAGACAACTCTTTTAACCTTCAAATAAATGGTAATGATGTTGCCGGTGAAATTCAATTTCAAGATGGTTCTCCTGGCAACCTTGCGAGGTTTCTGGATGGTACTACCTATGGCGAAAGTGGGAACCCCAATATTTGGACCCTTACAGGCACCAATGGCAGTCCATTACTAAGAGTAGTCATTGATCAATTCGGAAGGTTCGAACTCTTCGGAATACGATCTTCTAACGGCATCCTGGAACCCATGGTTTTAACTTCTTCCGCCGCTACAGTGGCGTGGAATCCTTCGGGAAATAACACTATTACCATAGGTCAGGCTGTAATTGGCCCTACAAACATGCGCGGGACATTATTGACTGCAGGTTGTGATACCGACTCGGATGGTATTCCCAGTTCTCTCGATCTCGATAGCGATGGTGACGGCTGCAGTGATGCCAATGAATATTACAAAGACAATGATGCCGATGGAGGTGATGGAGGAGAATATGGAGCAGGTGTGCCCGTAGTTGACCCTTCGGATGGTACTGTTACAACCGCTTCCTATATTCGGGTTTATGCCCCGGAAATTTTACTGGGCAACACCTCTGAAGACCTGGGAGGGAATGATATCAACGGGCAGGGGGTTAACCTTGGCCAGACTTATCAATATGTACTGCGCTTCAGAAATACAGGTGATGACGATGCTATCAACTACATCATCAGGGATATCCTTCCCAACAATGTTACCGTAGACAATATAGATGTATCGAATGCACCGGGGACCAGCGTAAACCACGATCTGAATACCAATATCATTACTTTTGAAGTTCCCGACAATCTGGTTGAAATTGGTGATCCTGAATACAGTATTCGAATTACAGTAACCCTTTCAGGGAATTGTTCCGATTTTGTGGATGCATGTTCTTCACAACTTCAAAATAACGCCTACTCTACATTTCAAGGAGTCTTGAATTCCACAGTATTTACGGACGAAGAAGGCGCAAACTATAATTTCCCCTGTAATTTCACCCCTCAGGTAAGCAACAACAATATCCTGGACGACCTGGTCAATTGCAGTCAGGCAAGAACTGTGCAACTCTGTGGGAACGATGTGGTCCTTAGTGCCGGTGACGGTTTTGCCAACTATACCTGGGCAATTGATGTAAATGGCAATGGCCAGATTGATGGTGCAGATACCCTTTTAAACGACGGGGATCCTGATGGTAACCCAAGGACACTACTGGTGACGAACACGGGGAATTACATCGTAGAAAAATCAGACAACGGAAATTGCCCGGACCTGGTCGAATTGATTACCGTAGCACCATTTGGAAGCAATCAGACCAATCCAATTATTGATTATCTCAATCAGGTCAATGCAGACAGCAATCCGGATAATGACCTTCAGGGCGACATAGTTACTTGTTCAATTGATGGGGACCTTTTGCCACAAATATTTTTGTGCGGAGAAAATGATGAAGCCTCCATACAATTGGGCATCACCGATGCTCAGAGCATTGTTTGGCAAAAACTGGACGAAACGAGTTGTGCGGATGCCGGAGATGATTGTGCCAATAAGAACAGTGGTTGCATCTGGAATAATCTGGCCACACAGGATAACTACACCTTTACTGAGAGTGGCAAATATCGGGTGGTGATCAATTATCAAAATGGTTGTTTCAACCGATATTTCTTTGATATCTATAAAAACACCCTAGACATTCAACATAATGCCACAGACATTCTTTGCAGTACTCCGGGTACGATAAGGATCACTAATATTGGCTCCAATTACGGATTTCAACTGCTCGATGCGACAAACAATACCATAGTGGTTCCCTTTTCCGCAGACAACGGCCCTAATTTTGACATTAACACCAGTGGAACCTATAAAATTCAGGTGACTCAATTAAATCCTGTGACGGGCGACCCACTGACCGGAAGCTGTATTTTTGAAACAGAAGAAATTGGGATTCTTGAGAGGGACTATCAGGTTAACCTTACCTCAACCACAGCAGATTGTGATCAGTTGGGCACCATAACAATACAGGCCCTTAATGTGTTGCCAAACTACAATTACGAATTAAGGCTGGATGATGGCAGTAATGGCGGACTTGGAACATTTATTGACAATCGGGTGGCATCGAATGACAATACCTACACCTTTACAAATATTAATCCGGGAGATTATATAGTGATAACCACCACTTCGGATGGTTGTACAGATTCCCAGCAAATTACGGTTGGGGAAATACCAGAATTAACCCTGATCGCCTCAACTACCGAAAACATTAGTTGTACTGCAGGTATTGTAACCCTATCACCAAATGGTGGTAGTCCGAATCCCGATTACCGGATGGCCGTATGGAGCAAAGATGGAGTAGACCTTTACTCCGATCCTTCATCTGTACCCCCATCAGCAATGCAGACCAATCCAAACTTCTTATTTGGATATAGGGGATCCCCTGCGGTATATTATCCTAATGAAGATGGAGATTACGAGTTTATCGTATTTGATGACAATGGATGTTATACCATATCCAACAGTGTACGGGTTGATGAAGTGGGCGGACTTTCGGTTTCTGCAACCGATGCGGGAATTATATGTGCAGATTCCTCTACAGCTTCACTAAACATAAGCGTTACAGGTGGTACGGCACCTTATCTATACAGTCTGGATGGTGGCACCATTTACCAAGGTAGCAATACGTTTGTAAACCTGGCTGCCGGATTATACACCATTACCGTAATGGACTCCAGTGGTAACGGTGGTAGTGGTTGTGTAGAAACCATAAATTATGAAATTGACCAGCCCTTTAGATTGACCGCCTCAGCAGCTATTGTAGAGGATGCCTCCTGTAATCCAAGTGGCGCCCTGGTGAAAATTCTAAACGCCAACGGCGGCCAGGCCCCCTATGAATACAGCTTTGATGGCGGAAGCAGTTTTAGCGCCATCAATGAACGAAATCTTGCCTCCGGCAACTATCAATTGTTGGTAAGAGATATATTGGGTTGTACCTATGATATGGACCTAACTGTCCCTGCAGTAGTTGCGAATCCCAATCTTAGCGCCGACGTATCTTACGCTTGTGACGGTTTAGGAACCATAACGATTTCATCGTCTAATACTACTGATTTTACCTATAGTTACAGTCTGGATGGCACGCCAAACACCCCCTCAGACAATAATGTTTTTGCAAGTACCTCAACCGGAACCTATACGGTAAGTGTTGGGTATTCCAGTAGCATCACCCCAAACCAAAGCACACTGTTTTTTGAAAATTTCGGTGCCGGGCCAACAACCCAGATAGGAGAAATAGGGCCGGGATATTGCTATGAACCCCAAAATGGGACCACAACCGCCTGTAATTTAGGTCCGGCAGGGATCCTGGTAAATGGGGAGTACACCGTTACTAATTTTGTGACCAACCCCATTCCCGCATGGCTTAGCCCAAATGATCACTCCGGTCTTGCCAATGGAAGATTCCTTTCCATTGATGTAAGCACTTTAGCAGGCGATAACGGTATCCTTTGGGCCCGTAGGGGAATTGAAGTACTGCCTAACCAACCCATAAACCTTTCTTTCTGGGCATACAACTTATTGAGAACCTCCGCCAACGGAAACAATCCTGATGTTCTGATTGAATTGGTTGACACCTCCGGTAACATACTGGCAAGTGCCACCACGGGCGATGTTCCAAAAAACAACAATGCGGATGACTGGCACAATTTCACTTTCAATCTTGATCCGGGAGTAAACACCACAGTGGACATTGTTTTGCGCAGCAACCTGAACAGTGATTTTGGAAACGATCTGATCCTTGACGACATTCAGGCAGTGCAGTTGCCTGAAGTATGTGAAAGAACTCAGGATTTTGTTGTGGTGGTTGAACCCAACCAGGCATTCGATGCCCAATTACTGGGCGTTACAGACCCCAGTTGTAATGGAAGTACAGATGGTTCGATTCGCTTTGAAGTAGCTAATTTTGATTCCGTAGCCGGTTTTGAATATTCTCTTGATGGAGGCACTAATTGGATAGCATCACTAACCACTCCGGTTACTACGGCAGCCATATTTGCTGATGGAACTTATACGATTTTAGTAAGGAAAGCAGATGAACCCGGCTGTTCAGTAAATTTCCCCTTTACGGTAACAGAGCCTGCAGCAATTGTTCCGCAATTGCTAGTAACATCGGCATATACCTGTTTCAATTCAGGAGCCACTTTGGAAGCAGCGGCCACAGGAGGCAACCCAGGTTATGAATACCAACTTGAAGATGCTATGGGAACTCCTATAGCAGCCTTTCAATCAAATGCCGTCTTTACCAATATAACCGATGGAGATTATCAGATACGGATACGTGATACCAATGGTTGCGAAGAAATTACTACCACCTTGGTGACAGTTACCCCTCCAGAGGCCATTTTATTTACGACATCTGCTACCGCTTGCTACGATGGATTGAACAATGCAACCATTACCGCAACGGTCTCCTCCGGAAACGGAAATTACACTTTTAGGATCAATGGTGGTGCCTGGTTAACACCTACACCATCTTCAGCCACGGCTTATACCTTTAGTGGTCTCTCTAGTGGATCTTACACCCTGGAGGTTTCTGATATCTATGGCTGTGCCTCAGCCATTGAAACGGTAGCTATTAATCCAAATTTATCGGCACAGTTAACGGTTGTTGATGTCACCAGCTGCGCAGACGGAAGCATAACAGTAGGCCCCACAGGAGGAGATGGTAATTTTGTCTATGCGTTTTTAACAACAGGATCTCCTGTACTGGATACAGATTTTGGAGCCTCAAACTCCTTTGTAGTGAATAGCGCAAGCGTGGGAGACTACGATGTGTACGTCCGTGACAATAACGGTACATCACCTTATTGTCAATATATGGAACTGGTAAGCGTGGCAAATGCACCCGTGCTGTCCTTTACGACCACGGCTACGGATCCTGAATGTCATGACGGTCTCGGTGCCATAAGCAGTAACATTACTGCCGGTGACGCCCCCTTTACCATTGAACTGCTCGATCTGGACAATGGAGGAGCATCAGACCAGGTGGTAAACAATGTCTTGACCAACACCTATGATTTTTACAACCTAATGCCCGGGAATTATACCATTACTGTAACCGATCAATATGGTTGTAGTGTTGCAGATACCCCAATAACTATTAATAATCCCGATGAACTAACAGCTGATGTGATCGGAATTACCCCTGCCAGCTGTACGGGAATACTGACCGACTTTGGCTTTGACCTGGTGAGCTACCCTACCACCTTGGGAACAATTGAATTTAGTGATGACGGAGGTGCTAACTGGCAGGCATCCGATCAATTCAGGGGATATCTATCTGGAAATAGTGTTTATCCCTCGTTGAGGACCGTTGATGGTTTTGGAAATACCATTTGCCAGACAGACTTACCACAGTTTGTTATTCCATTCCCACTAGACGACTTAGATATAACCATTTCTGCCCTGGTGGTAAACTGCAACGAACTACAAGTCACAGTTCTGGGAGCGGAAGGCACCCCGGACTACCAATACACCTATTCTGAGGATGCTTCCAATTTTGATCCTCTTAGCCCGGTTAACCCGTGGACCACTCCGGCCAGGGATGCTTTGACCCCTTATGTCTTTACCGGATTGATTCCCGGAAGAACATATACCTTCTATGTGCGTGATGCGGCAGGATGTGTGAGACAAAGTGATGTGAATGTCAATAACCTGATTACCCCGCCTTTGGGAATCACCTCCTCCCTCACCCCATCTTGTAATGGCAGCAACAACGGAAGCATCACGTATACTATTGAGGAAAATGTTGTTTCTCCGGGTACAGAGATGCGATGGTCATTCTATGACATTTCAACTGGCACTCCTGTTTTAGTTAGCGATAGTGGTGGTAATGTACCATTCGCTGCCCCACAGACCCTGTCTTTCAATTCACTGGGTGAAGGAAATTATTATATTCAGGTCACCAAAATGGACGGTGCCGTCCCTAGTTGTGTAAGTGCCTCTGAAAATGAACTCCTGGAAGAAATGGATGCCCTAACAGGTACCCCAACTGTCTCGAGGGATATCAGCTGTGACCGCCCTGGCCTTATTGAGATACCAGATATTTCAGGTGGCGGAGGTACGTATTTCTTTGATGTAAGTGGTCCTGTACCTTTTACAGGAATTTCAGGAACCATGGATAACCCGATTGAAATTCCGGCGAATTCTCCCGCTGGCACGTACACTATTTCAGTCAGTGATCAATTTGGATGTTCTATAGGTTTGGGAACTGTCTCCATGAACCTCTCTCCAAATCCTACCATTGATAATATTGTTTTGGATAACTGCAGTACCCAGGCCAGTGTGGTCATTAGTGCAAGCAGTACTGCAGCTCAAATTTTCTATTCCCTTAACGGTGGCACTAATTATCTGAATAATGGTGGGGTCTTTACCAATGTGGCACCCGGAACATATACGGTAGCCATCATAGATAGCAACGGATGTACAGATACAGCTTCCGTTACCGTATATGAGTCATTACAGGCCAATGCAACCCTGTCACAAACCCTTGGGTGTGGTTTTGGTAATGAGGCAGAAATCTTGCTTGAGGTAAGCCAGGGATCAGGAAATTATGAGTATGAAATAATTGGTATCTCGGGCACCTTGGTTTCGAGGCAAGCCTTGCCTCCAACTCCCTATTCAGCATCTACCACAATAGCAGATACCTACACGGTGAACATCTATGATGCCAATACCAGCGGGCCCGAGTGTTCCAGAACATTCACCATAGATATCCAGGCAGCAAGCCAGCCAAGTTTCAATGCAAATCCTAAAGATGTAAGCTGTTCAGGGGCCTCGGACGGAACAATCAGTATTGAAGAAAACAACAATGGCATCAACCCATTGAGCTTTAGCTTAAATCCCAATGTAGCATCCTTTAATCCGGTAAACAGGCGTTTCGAAAACTTGCCTCCCGGTACCTATGAAGTGATTGCTACGGGGCAAAATGGTTGTGATACCAGCATAAACAACTTGGTCATTGCAGAGCCTGCTATAATTGCATTTGCAATACCAACTGTCTCTCCTTTTGGTTGCTCCGCCGGTAATAGTACTGAGAACGCCACAGTTACTCTTGACGTTAGCAGTATTGCAGGAGGGAGCGGAAACTATGTCCGATATGAATTTGAGGATAACACATCCAACACAATTCTCCAAAGTGGTAGTAATCCAACCTATATACATTCCGATTTTACCGGTGGTGATATTCTTGTGAGGGTTATTGACGACAAAGGCTGTACCGCACAATCCCTGGTTTCCATTGCTCCTTATGATGAATTGCTGAATACCAGCATCAATGTGGACGACCCCATAAGCTGCAGTAATCCAGGGGAAACCATTAGTTTGGACGCCACCGGAAGCTTAACCAACTATACCTCAAACCCCGGGAATTATGAATTCAGACAGCTGCCGGGTACCATCTATCAGGCATCAAATCAGTTTACAGCATTAGGGGCGGGTAACTATACGTTTGGTGTTAGAAATATAAGCACAGGTTGTGAACTGTTTATCAATCATTTGGTAGAAGAGCCAAACACTTTTGATCTTATTGTTGAAAAACTGGCCGATGCAGTCTGTTTCGGAGATGATGGCAGTATCAGGATCAGCATTACAGATGCAACCTATGTGGGTGGTTTCAGCTGGAATATATACAGTACCAATGGCACGCCCACGGACCGCTCTGACGACGGCCCTGCAATTGAGACGGGGTTCTCTTTAAATTTAGGCCCTACTACACCTATTAGTGTTCCCGCCGGTAATTATTTGGCAGAGGTGGTACAAGATGCTTTCCCTGAATGCAGCCAGCTAAGATCGTTCAGTATTGCCACTCCAGCAGCGGCTATTGCCCTCAATAGCATTAACCTTGTGGATGTTGGCTGTACCAATGACCAGGGAAGTGCATTGATTTCTCCTACAGGAGGTCAGGCACCCTATACAATAAGCCTTACGAATAGCACCACTGCCACAAGCAGTTCAGCTTCCTCAGTAAATAGCCAGTTGTTCCAGAATTTGACTGCGGGACAATATAATGTGAGCATTACGGATGCCCTTGGGTGCACACAGGTATTTGCCAATGCGTTTGGACTCTTGTTACCCGACAATATAACCGGGGGCATTTCACAAACAGCGCTCGTTTGTGAAGGAGATACAGATGCTTCCGTATCTATCAGCCTTAATCCAAGGAATGTCAGTACCAACTACCGCTTTATACTTAATACATATAACGATATTCTGGGAAGTACACTCTTGCGTGCTACCACCTCCCAGCTAAGTCAGGATTTCAACAATATTGGTGCTGGTTTCTATAGTATTATCGCCTTAGATGATATGGGCTGTTCTTATGAAACCTCCATTGTTGAGATTATAGCCCCAACAGAGGTAGAGGCATTCCTTATTACCACTCAGCCTCAGAGTTGCCTGTCTGGTGCTGAATTGGAATTGATTGCTTCAGGTGGCACGGCACCTTATTCCTGGAGTATTGATGGAATATCCTTTAATCCAATGAACGAAATCAATGGAGCAGACACCCATCTGTTTCAAAATGTAAGCGCAGGGAGTTATCGTTACTTTGTACGAGATTCCTTTAATTGTATTTCTATAAACTCCAATGCAATAGTTCTGGATCCCATAGAGTCCCTTACGGTCTCCCTGGACATTTCTGGAGCTGCTGTAAATTGCAACGGAGAGAGTACAGCCTTAATAGAGGCAAGGGCAGATGGAGGCCTGGGTAATTATCAATATGCGCTTTTTGCAGACGCGGCCCTGACCACCGAATTAAGGCCCAATCAAAGTTCTGGTATCTTTGCCAATTTAGCAGTGGGCACTTATTTTATAGGGGTACAGAGTAATGATTGTCAAATAGTTTCCGAGGAAGTCCAAATAGACGAACCCACGCCATTGGTTGTAAACTCAACGATTTCCGATATCAGTTGTAATGATGCAGCAGACGGAAGTATTGTACTAGATGTGTCTGGAGGAAGCGGAGATTACCAATTTGCCATTTCGCCCAATCTGAACCAATTTGACGAAAGCAATAGCTTTACTGAACTGGCACCTGGTAATTACAGTGTAATTGTACAGGACAGCAACGGTTGTTTTGAGTTGATTGAGTTTACCTTGACGGCGCCAGAGGCTTTAGCTGTAATCTCAACAGTATCGGATGAAATTTGTTTTGAAAGCAGTGACGGTGCTATTTCCCTACAAATATCAGGAGGTACTGCCCCATATTCCACAAGCCTGGACAGCAATACGGATACCGACTTTGTACAGGACCTCTTTGATTACGGCAACCTTGCCAGCGGGCTACACGTTGTTTTCATAAGGGATGCCAACGGTTGTGAATTGACAGAGGTCTTTGAAGTGGCGAGTGGAGTTAACCTGGCCGGGGAGGCGATTGTTGAATATGCTTGTGATCCTATGGGTTCCACTTCAAATTCCGTACAAATTGTTTTTGAGGACCAAACCATCATCAATGAGGTGATTTTTGGTCTGGACACGAACGATTCCGCCTTAATGCAATTAGATCCGGTATTTGAAAACCTTTCGGGCGGCACCCATATTATCAATGTGTTACACAGCAATGGCTGTGCCAACACTTATGAATTTGAGATTACCATTTTCGATCCTTTGACACTTCAACTAAGTGAGGGTGAAATAAACCAAATCGTGGCAACTGCCAACGGAGGATCCGGTAATTATACCTTTAGTTTTAACGGGGAACCCGCCAGCGAAGAAAGTGAATACTACATCCGAGAAACCGGAATCTATCAGGTGACTGTAATGGATGAAAACGGCTGTAGTATAACCGAAGAAATATTCATGGAGTTTATAGATGTAGAAATTCCAAACTTCTTTACTCCTGACGGAGATGGTCAAAATGACATATGGACTCCGAGGAATATTGAACAATATCCAAACATTTTTATCAAGATCTACGACCGGTATGGAAGGACATTATATGTTTTTAAAAGCAATCAGGATGGATGGGATGGAGCTTATCAATTAGAGGACTTGCCCACAGGAGATTATTGGTATATCCTTAAACTTAATGGGATAGAAGATCAACGTGAATTTATAGGACATTTCACTTTATATCGTTAAGTAATACCCATCTGAGTAGAGCAAATGTCTGTTACACCTGCCTTGATACGAACGAGCCAACTGGTAGATAGATTCAAATAAAAAACTTACAGTGCCTGAGAATAAACTATGCCCTAATCCGAAGAAGAGCCTAATCAGCGGCCTTATTTACGTTCTGCTGTTCTTATGTTTTTCCGCTCCGGCTTTTGCACAGTTAAGTGATTTGCATTACTTACCCCCTCTTAAACAAGGCCAGAATAACGGTGCTATCCAGCAACAGGCGGTTTACCTGTCTACACCGGAAAACACAGCATTTACCGTCAATGCCTATTTGGGTACGAATGGTACACCAATAGCGTCATTTACCATTTCGAAGACCAGCCCTGCGGTTTATAATCTCGCGAATGGAGATAATAATATTACTCTTGTAGATAATGCCAATACCGGGGTAGTTTTATCCAATAGCGGATTGCGCTTTGTAGCTCCCAGTGGGAATAATTTCTATGTTAACTACAGAGGAAGATCTGCTTCTCAGGCGGCCTCATTAACTTCCAAGGGTAGAGCTGCCATAGGGACAAACTTTAAATGGGGGGGCGTACCCAATCTGGGGAGTCATGTGTCAAAATCGAACACTCTGGGGATTATGGCAACAGAAGACAATACCACCATTGATGTCTTTGGATACGATCCTAATTGCGAATTCAGGGTAGGGAATAATGTGGCAGGTATTACAGCCGATACCTATCAAATAGTGCTTAACGCCAATGAGTCTTTTGTCTTTGAAACCTACATCGGAAACAACCCTACTCCCGCACATCGGGATGGTTGGATAGGAACTTCAATAGTTTCGGATAAAAATATTGTCATCAGCAATGGTTCTCTTAATTTCGGCAGGCAGGAAAATCAAAGCAACCGGGATGCAGGAATAGACCAGCCGGTGCCAGAAAACAAACTTGGAAAGGAATACGTTTTTGTAAGAGGAAGGGGGGGTGCAGATGGTGCCACAGAATTTCCCCTGATTATCGGAATTGCCAATAATACTCAGATTTTCGTCAATGGATCGGCCACCCCCATTGCAACCATAAATAACGGAGAATATTTTGAGATCCCCAGCAGCTTTTATTCCTCCAATTCGGTAGGGGCCAATATGTTTGTACAAACTTCAAAAAATGTATATGCTTATCAATGTATCGCAGGTGATACCCAAGTGTACACCCAGGGTCTTAATTTTGTGGCCCCGGTGAATTGTCTGCTGCCAGACACTATGGACAATATTCCGGATATTAGAAATGCAGCAGGAATAAATCTCACAGGTGGAGTGACTATTATAGCAGCAACCACAACCCCTGATTCAAATATAGTGGTCACAGATTCTAACGGATTAGCAAGCCTTCCTGCTCCAAATCCGGTTGCAGGAAGTCCTGATTGGAAAACGTTTTATATTCCCAACCTTAACGGGGATGTGAGCGTACAATCATCCGGACCTATTGCGGTAGGTTTTTTTGGATATAACGGAGCAAGAGGAATTGCCGGTTATTTTTCCGGTTTTGATACCGCTCCCAATGTTAACCTGCAGATAACAGGTAACAATTGTTTGCCCGGGGCCTCTCTCGAAATTGCCAGTGGAGAAACCTTTGATGCCTATCAGTGGTACGGGAATGGAAATCTCATCCCTGGAGCTACCTCGGCAACATATGTGGCATCCACGGCCGGGGATTATTATCTGGAGGTTACCAGAGGACCTTGCAGCTATGATTCTAACGCCATAGCGGTATACTATTGTGATCCGGACATAGTATTAGACAAATCCGTTGATAATAGTATGGTCACCGATGGAACCGTTGTAAACTTTACAATTAGAGTAGAAAGTTTGGGCAATGATCCTGTTACCAATTTGGTGATAACAGACCTCCTTCCGGATGGCCTTGAATTTCTTTCAGCCTCCGTACCGGTTGGCAGCTTTAGTTATCCAGACTGGAACCTTGGTACCATGACGAGCGGTCAGACAGTAACGATGACCCTATCAGCAAGGGCGAGGATCAATGATGTTACCCAAGCTACGGTAACACATGTCAATACTGTTACGAATTCACAAGACCAGACAGATACCAATATAACTGCCGATAATCCTTCCGTAAATGTACAAGTGAACATGATCCCCACGAATACCGTGATTACCAACAGAAGGATTTCAATCCGGGTAAACAAATTTTGAGGTAAGGATTCTCGTCATAAACGTCGAGTTCTTTATCTAAAAAAGAAGCGAGCTTCTTTTATGTAAGAGGTCTTATAAATTCAACCCATTTGAATTATGATAGTGGGATAAAGAATCTGGTTAGGTATTCTTATCCGGCAAAGATTAAGGGATAAACACTATTTTAGTGTGCATATAACAAGTTATGCACAATTAATTAGATTTCTTTGACAAGTAAAATATTTTTTCTACTCCTAATTATTTTTTCAATTCGAGGGATCGCTCAACAAAAGTCAGATGAACGTTCTCATCGAACATCCCTTGACTCCATATCTTTCATATTAAAAACTGAGTTTACCTTAAAAGGCATGCCAACAAATGACAAATTTGATTACAACAAATTTGTTGAAAAATTAGGAAAACCAGACAAATTATGGAGAGGAGGGCCTGAAATAATTGCGGAATTTGGGTGTGATGATTTCATGCTCACATTTTCTAAAAACCAAATTTGGGCAGGACATTGTTATCTTTCCGATGCCTTCATTGAAGAAAAGGGTATTGATATCAATGGACTTGAAATTGGAGATAAGCGTAAGAAGGTTGAAAAGATGTTTGACATAGACACCAGAGGCAAAGAAGAAGTCTGGATCTGGGGAAATTCCGTTCTAATTATACAATTTGATTCAAATGATATTGTCGAAAAAATGCATTTTTCTCAAAATAATACCTAATAATTTGACTGTGCATAACAACGGCTATCATTCATTTTGGCTAAACCTATCTTCAAATATTTGTTCTATTTTTAAACAAAGAACCAGGTTAAACGCTAAGAACAGCAGCTTCGCCTTGCCTCCGTTAATTTTTCTTGCTAACCGCAAGAAACCAGCCACCGGGCTCGCTGCAAACAAAACGAAATCATAGCCAAAGCCGTTAGCAAACAGTTTCGTATGAAATTAGACTACAGTAAAAAGCATGTTAATGGCTACTTGATTGGAGGCCTTATTTAT
>NZ_JBATLB010000263.1:0-11016 GCF_049669965.1 Muriicola sp.
GATCCAACTCCTGAAGAAAAATTACTTCGTGCCATCTTTGGTGACAAAGCAGGTGATGTAAAAGATGCTTCTCTAAAGGCCTCCCCTTCCTTACGAGGAGTGGTCATAGATAAAAAACTATTTTCTAGATCTATCAAAGATAAGCGTAAGCGTTCTGAAGATAAAGAGGCCATTACATCCCTGGAGCTCGAATACGAAGTAAAATTTCAGGAACTGAAAGATGTATTGGTTGATAAACTTTTCAAAATGATCAATGGTAAGACCTCTCAGGGAGTTGCCAACGATCTGGGTGAAGAAGTATTACCTAAGGGTAAGAAATACACCATGAAAATGTTGAACGCGGTAGACGATTTTGCCCATTTAGTAAGCGGAAGCTGGACGACAGACAAAGCAACTAATCACATGGTGGCAGATCTGCTTCACAACTATAAGATCAAATTGAACGACCTGCAAGGAAACCTTCGAAGGGATAAATTCACGATTTCTGTTGGGGACGAATTACCGGCAGGTATCATGAAACTTGCTAAGGTATATATCGCCAAAAAACGCAAGTTAAAAGTAGGGGATAAAATGGCCGGGCGTCACGGAAACAAGGGTATTGTAGCCCGGATCGTGCGTCAGGAAGATATGCCTTTCCTTGAGGACGGAACACCTGTAGATATTGTCTTGAATCCGTTAGGGGTACCTTCCAGGATGAACATAGGACAGATCTATGAGACCGTACTTGGATGGGCCGGGCAGAAACTCAATAAGAAGTATGCCACTCCTATTTTTGATGGTGCAACTTTAGATCAGATCAATGCCTACACAGATGAGGCAGGAATTCCGAGATTCGGACATACCTATCTCTATGACGGTGGTACCGGGAAACGTTTCGATCAGCCTGCAACGGTAGGTGTGATCTATATGTTGAAATTGGGCCACATGGTAGATGATAAGATGCACGCGCGTTCTATCGGACCTTACTCTCTTATTACACAACAACCCCTGGGTGGTAAAGCCCAGTTTGGTGGTCAGCGATTTGGGGAGATGGAAGTATGGGCCTTACAAGCCTATGGTGCATCTGCTACGCTGCGTGAGATCCTAACCGTGAAATCGGATGACGTGATCGGAAGGGCGAAGACCTACGAGGCTATCGTAAAAGGAGAGACCATGCCAGAACCTGGTTTACCAGAATCTTTCAACGTACTAATGCACGAACTTAAAGGTTTGGGCTTAGACATCAGATTGGAAGAATAATTTAAGAGTCGGTTACACATTTAATATAGTATCACCATTAGCATTATGGCTAGACAAAACGATAATACAGCAGTAAAAAGGTTTAATAAGATCTCTATAGGCCTGGCCTCACCAGAGTCTATTTTGGCGGAGTCCAGAGGAGAAGTATTAAAACCAGAAACCATTAACTACAGAACCCATAAACCAGAACGCGACGGTTTATTTTGTGAGCGTATTTTTGGTCCTGTAAAGGATTACGAATGTGCCTGTGGAAAATACAAGCGTATTCGTTATCGCGGCATCGTATGTGATCGTTGCGGCGTAGAGGTTACTGAGAAAAAAGTACGTAGAGACCGTGTGGGACACATCAACCTGGTGGTTCCTGTGGCACATATCTGGTATTTCCGTTCGCTTCCCAATAAAATTGGCTACCTCCTGGGCTTACCGTCCAAGAAGTTAGACATGATCATTTATTATGAGCGATATGTGGTTATCCAACCCGGTATTGCCAAAGGTCCCGAAGGAGAAGAATTGACCAAATTAGATTTTCTTACGGAAGAGGAGTACTTAAACATCCTTGAAACAATTCCGCCGGAAAATCAGTACCTGGATGATTCTGACCCTAACAAATTCATCGCCAAAATGGGTGCTGAATGTTTGATAGACCTGTTGTCGAGAATCGACCTGAAAGAACTTTCATACGATCTGCGTCACAAGGCCAATACAGAAACTTCTAAGCAACGTAAAACCGAAGCCTTAAAAAGGTTACAGGTAGTAGAAGCCCTGCGCGAATCTCAGGATAACCGTGAGAACAGGCCAGAATGGATGATCATGAAGGTAGTGCCTGTCATTCCGCCAGAATTACGCCCATTAGTGCCACTAGATGGTGGTCGTTTTGCAACTTCCGATTTAAATGACCTTTACAGAAGGGTGATTATCCGCAATAATCGTTTAAAGCGATTGATGGAGATCAAAGCTCCTGAAGTAATTCTAAGGAACGAAAAAAGGATGTTGCAGGAAGCTGTAGATTCTTTATTCGACAATACCAGAAAAGCATCTGCGGTTAAAACAGAGTCTAACAGGCCTTTAAAATCATTATCCGATTCCTTAAAAGGAAAACAAGGTAGGTTCCGTCAGAACTTACTCGGTAAACGGGTAGATTACTCTGCGCGTTCTGTGATCGTTGTTGGTCCTGAAATGAGTTTGTTTGAATGCGGTTTGCCTAAAGATATGGCTGCCGAATTGTACAAGCCATTCGTAATCAGGAAACTGATAGAACGTGGAATTGTTAAGACGGTAAAATCTGCTAAGAAGATCATAGATAAAAAAGAACCTGTAGTTTGGGATATCCTGGAAAATGTACTGAAAGGTCACCCGGTATTGCTTAACCGTGCTCCTACATTGCACCGTTTGGGGATACAGGCTTTCCAACCTAAACTTATTGAAGGGAAAGCAATTCGCTTGCATCCATTGGTTTGTACCGCTTTTAACGCGGATTTCGATGGGGATCAGATGGCGGTTCATTTACCTTTAGGTCCTGAAGCTATTTTGGAATCTCAACTTCTGATGTTAGCTTCTCATAATATACTGAACCCGGCTAACGGTTCACCAATTACTGTGCCTTCTCAGGATATGGTACTTGGGTTATACTATATGACCAAGGAACGTAAGTCAACCAAGGAAACTGCTGTGTTAGGGGAAGGTCTTACCTTTTATTCCTACGAGGAAGTAGTGATAGCGTTTAACGAAGGGAAAGTAGAATTAAACGCTGGTATTAAGGTACGTGCTAAAGATTTCAATGAAGAAGGAGCCCTGGTAAATCAGATCATTCCAACCACCGTTGGTAGGGTACTCTTTAATATGGTTGTACCAGAGCAGGCCGGATATGTGAATGAGGTACTTAATAAGAAATCACTTCGTGATATTATCGGAAAGATTTTGGCTGTAACAGATGTTCCAACCACTGCCGACTTCCTGGATAAGATTAAGACCCTGGGGTATGAGTTTGCTTTTAAAGGTGTCTTGTCCTTTAGTTTGGGAGATATTATCATCCCACAGGAAAAACACGAAATGATCGCTGATGCCAATGAACAAGTAGATGGTATCATGGCGAACTATAATATGGGTCTGATTACCAACAACGAACGCTATAATCAGGTGATCGATGTTTGGACCTCTACCAATGCAATGCTTACTGAGCTGGCAATGAAAAGGATTCGCGAGGATCAGCAAGGATTTAATTCCGTGTATATGATGCTAGACTCCGGAGCACGGGGATCGAAAGAACAGATCAGACAGCTTACCGGGATGCGTGGCTTAATGGCTAAGCCAAAGAAATCTACGGCAGGTGGCGGAGAGATTATTGAAAACCCCATCCTTTCCAACTTTAAGGAAGGATTATCTATTTTGGAATACTTTATCTCTACCCACGGTGCACGTAAAGGACTTGCGGATACGGCTCTAAAAACTGCCGATGCCGGATACCTTACACGTAGATTGGTAGACGTATCACAAGATGTGATCGTAAACATTGAAGACTGTGGTACCTTACGAGGTATTGAGGTAGAAGCGTTGAAAAAGAATGAAGAGATCGTTGAAACACTTGGAGAAAGAATACTTGGACGTGTTTCACTTCACGATGTATTCAATCCGTTAACCGAAGAACTTATTCTGGAGGCCGGTCAACAGATCATGGAAGCGGATGTTCGAAAAATTGAAGCATCCCCTATAGACAAAGTACAAGTTCGTTCTGCATTGACCTGTGAAGCCCAAAAAGGGATTTGCGGTAAATGTTATGGCCGTAACCTGGCTACCAATAAAATGGTACAAAGAGGTGAAGCTGTAGGTGTGGTGGCTGCTCAGTCTATTGGAGAACCAGGAACCCAGTTAACACTGCGTACTTTCCACGTTGGAGGTATTGCCGGGAACATCTCTGAAGACAATAAATTAGAAGCCAAGTTTGGCGGAAAAGCAGAGATTGAAGATCTGCGTACCGTTAAAGGTGAAAATAGTGAAGGGAAGCCTGTAGATATCGTTATTTCGAGAACTACAGAGATCAAGGTAGTAGATAAGAAAACCGGGATCACCCTGAGCACCAATAACATTCCTTATGGTTCACAGTTATTCGTTAAGAATGGTGGAGTCGTTGAAAAAGGGCAGATCATATGCCAGTGGGATCCATACAACGGAGTGATTGTTTCAGAATTCCCAGGGAAGATAGCCTATGAGAATATAGAACAAGGAATCACCTATCAGGTAGAAATAGATGAGCAAACAGGATTCCAGGAAAAAGTAATCTCGGATTCTCGTAACAAAAAGCTGATCCCTACCTTATTGATCATGAATACCAAGGATGAGGTCTTACGCTCGTATAACTTACCAGTTGGGTCTCATATCATGGTAGATGATGGTGATAAGATCAAGGAAGGAAAGATCCTGGTAAAAATCCCACGTAAGTCGGCCAAAACCGGTGATATTACGGGAGGTTTACCAAGGGTGACAGAATTGTTCGAAGCACGTAACCCATCTAATCCGGCAGTAGTTTCTGAGATAGACGGGGTAGTTTCTTTTGGAAAGATCAAAAGAGGTAACCGCGAGATCATCATAGAATCTAAACTAGGAGAGCAGAAAAAATATCTTGTAAAATTATCGAATCAGATCCTGGTGCAAGAGAATGACTATGTCCGTGCGGGAATGCCATTATCCGATGGTTCCGTAACTCCTGAGGATATTCTGGCCATCAAAGGTCCGTCTGCTGTACAACAATACCTGGTGAATGAAGTTCAGGAGGTATATCGTTTACAGGGGGTGAAGATCAATGACAAACACTTTGAAGTAGTAGTGCGTCAAATGATGCGTAAAGTTCGTATCCAGGATCCGGGAGATACTATCTTCCTTGAAAATCAGTTAGTTCACAAGGACGATTTTATTGAGGAGAATGATGAGATCTTTGGAAAGAAAGTTGTTCTGGAGGTTGGAGAATCTGAAAACCTCAAGGCAGGAATGATCATCACTGCACGCGAGTTAAGGGATGAAAATTCTATCTTAAAACGCTCAGACAAGTCGCTTGTAACGGCCAGAGATGCCGTAGCAGCAACGGCTACACCTGTTCTTCAAGGTATTACCAGAGCTTCCCTTCAAACCAAATCGTTTATTTCGGCGGCTTCCTTCCAGGAAACCACCAAAGTGTTGAACGAAGCAGCGGTAAGTGGTAAGATCGATGATCTTGAAGGCTTAAAAGAGAACGTTATTGTAGGACACAAGATCCCTGCAGGAACCGGAATGCGCGACTATGAATCTATTATCGTAGGCTCCAAACAGGAATACGACGAGATCATGGCCCGCAAGGAAGAATTAAAATTCTAAATCAATAACCCTCAACCTTCCGGTTGGGGGTTTTTTTATAATTACCCAGAAAATAATCCTAGATCATGGCAGAGAAAGACAACAAACAAAAACAGATCAACATAGAATTGGATGAGAAAACTGCCGAAGGCATCTATTCCAATCTTGCTATTATCAACCATTCGGTGTCCGAATTTGTAATCGATTTTATCAGTATGATGCCCGGTGCCCCAAAGGCAAAGGTGAAAAGCAGGATCGTACTAACCCCCCAGCACGCCAAAAAGTTTTTAAAGGCCCTGAGCGACAATGTGAGCAGGTTTGAAAAGGCCCATGGCAACATAAAAGACTATGAACAGCCTCCTATTCCATTGAATTTTGGACCAACTGGTGAAGCATAATAAAAAACCCTGACAATCTTTGTCAGGGTTTTTTAATTTTAATGGGATCATCTTAGTAATCTACTTTTAAAATGTGAATATTCTATCACCAACCCAGTTTGAGCTTTTTTGCATTGAAGTGAGGCTTATGAAATCTAAATAGCACTTCTTCATTGTTTGTCCGATTTTCTGTTCATTACAAAATTCTGGATATCATATTGATTTAGCTTACATAGTTTTAGGGAGGATTAACTAAAACTTTTATGCGATGAAGAAGTATTTCAAAATTGCAAGATGGTCATTTCTTTGTTTTAGCTATTGTCTATGTATACAAGCACAAAATGATGATAAAGACCATAGTATTGGATTTTCATTAGGCACAACAGTTGGGGGACCTGCCGGTAATTTTTCTAAATACCTAGAGCGAGAAGGTTTTGGTATTACTACCAACGGATCTTGGTTTGGGCCAACAAATTATCCTGTAAAAACAGGTCCGCGGACTAGTTATTCTGCAAACTTTATCTGGAAACAAAAAAATGGTAAGTATCTTGGATTAGACCTGAGTGTTAATGAATTAGGTGAAGTGGCTGGCCTAAATAATTCAGGACGGAGGTTGGAAGTTGGATTTAAAAGTTATTCTATTGGTGTTGACTATACGATTGGACCGGGAATTACAAAATTAAGTATCGGTCCGGCCTTGATGTTTAATAGAGCATATTCTATTGAATTTAAAGATTTTAAGGAATCAAAAGAAAAAATTAATACCAGTTTAGCGTTGGGCTTAAAACTAAGCGCCTTATTCTATTTATGGGACAAATCGGTTACTTATGGCAAGCTTGGTTTTTCTTATTTAATTTCATACCCTGTGGAGCAGGGCCCTTTCCCTTTGAACGAAGATAATGATGGCGCAGATGAACTTGAGAAAACTAAATTAAATTATAGCCACGGTTCTGTCTTTTTTGCTATAGGAATTAAATTATTCTAAAAATTAATAAGGTGGAGCATATGTTGCCACAGTGTCTTATTTCCTGTTATGCGTACTCCGACGTAAAATGCAGGGTTACATTAGGATATTTCTGCTGTGTCATTTGTAAGGAAAATTGAGAATCGGCCAGGAAGACCAATTGCCCTCTTTTATCTTTGGCAAGGAATTTTTGCTTTACCCTTTTAAATTCCTGAAACTCGGTACTTTTAGGATCTTTAGGCTCTACCCAGCACGCTTTGAATACAGGGAAGTTCTCATAGGTGCATTTGGCCCCGTACTCGTGTTCCAGGCGGTATTGTATCACCTCGTATTGCAGGGCCCCTACAGTGCCTATAACTTTCCGGCCATTGAGTTCCAGGGTAAATAATTGTGCTACCCCCTCATCCATCAACTGATCGATCCCCTTAAAAAGCTGTTTTGCCTTCATAGGATCTGCATTGTTAATGTAGCGGAAGTGTTCAGGAGAAAAACTCGGAATCCCTTTATAATGAAGTGCTTCCCCTTCGGTAAGTGTGTCGCCTATCTTAAAATTGCCGGTATCGTGAAGGCCAACGATATCCCCGGGAAAGGATATGTCTACGATCTCTTTCTTTTCAGCAAAAAAAGCATTGGGACTGGAGAATTTTAAATTCTTGTCATGGCGTACATGCAAGTAAGGCTTGTTCCTTTCAAAAGTGCCTGAAACTATCTTTACAAAAGCCAATCGGTCCCGGTGCTTCGGATCCATATTGGCATGGATCTTAAAGACAAAGCCTGTCATGTGCTTTTCGTCTGCTTTTACAAGGCGTTCCTCAGACATTTTATCTCTTGGAGGGGGCGCTATTTCTATAAAACAGTCTAGTAATTCCCGCACCCCAAAATTGTTGAGGGCCGATCCAAAGAAAACGGGTTGCTGTGCCCCGTCCAAATACTTTTGTTTCTCAAAAGGAGGATACACCCCCGCGATTAGTTCAAGGTTTTCCCTGAGGGTTTCCGCAGCTTTGTTGCCTATGATCTTTTCCAGTTCGGGGTTACTAAGGTCATCAAAGGCAATGGTTTCTTCAATGTTCTTTTTACTATCCCCACTAAAAAGATTGATATTCTTCTCGTATATATTATAGATCCCTTTAAAATCGTATCCCATGCCTATAGGGAAACTCAAAGGAGTAACACTAAGGCCTAGCTTCTGTTCCACTTCATCGAGCAGGTCAAATGCATCCTTCCCTTCACGGTCCATTTTATTGATAAAGACAATCATGGGGATCTTCCTCATTCTGCAAACCTCCACTAATTTTTCGGTTTGTTCCTCCACCCCTTTGGCCACATCGATCACCACAATGACGCTGTCTACCGCCGTAAGGGTGCGAAAGGTGTCTTCTGCAAAATCCTTATGCCCCGGAGTATCAAGGATGTTGATCTTCTTGTCTTTGTATATAAAAGCCAGTACCGAAGTGGCTACGGAAATCCCACGCTGCCGTTCAATTTCCATAAAATCACTGGTGGCAGATTTTTTTATTTTATTGTTCTTTACAGCACCGGCTTCCTGTATGGCGCCCCCGAATAACAACAATTTTTCGGTGAGGGTGGTTTTTCCTGCATCCGGGTGAGAAATGATCCCAAAAGTTCGTCTTCTTGCAATTTCTTTTTTGAAATTCACGTAAAAAAATTTCTGCAAAAGTAAGAGAATTTATTGGTTCAAATAGGAAATGCCAAAAGGCCGAAGTACATATATAAACGTTGAATGGTTTATATCTTCCTGAAGAAGTTGTTTTCTCACTCATACTGCTCGCCTAATTTTTCTGCTTTTTACCGTTTTATCGAATATTCGGGCGGATGATAGAGTCTCGGTAAAGAAAGGGTTTAAAGTATTTGTGATACGCTTTTATTGCCATATATTGCATGCTACTTGTAGATTCCCAAAGTCTTACCAGAAGTATTTTCTACCTGCCATGGTGCTTAGTTTAAAAAAAAACTAACCTATATGGAGAACTTTACTTTTGTTAAGATACGTAAGGCATTACTTACCTGCCAACTGATCGCGTTTTGCTTTGTATTTACTTCTCAGAATTTCTACGGTCATTCTGACCCCATTTCAGATACCATACTTGTTTATACAGATACGGATGGTGATGGTGTTGCAGACAACATAGATGTAGATGATGACAATGATGGTATTATTGATACCGTGGAAGGGGAACATATTGATACGGATGGAGATGGAATAAATAATTCACTCGACATTGATTCTGATAATGATGGTATTTTGGATATTGTTGAGGCTCAAACCACGGCAGGATTTATCGCTCCTTGTGGTATAGATACAGATGGAAACGGCCTAGATGATCACTACGAGGAAACACCCGGTAGTTGCGGCGGACTCACACCAGTAGATACGGATGGTGATGGTATTCCTGATTATTTGGATATCGATTCTGATAATGATGGCATCCTGGATAACGTAGAGGCACAAACCACTGCCGATTTTATCGCTGCATGTACCAACGATAGCGATGGAAATGGGCTGGATGATCACTATGAGAACTATCCGGGATCCGGCGAAGGCCTCACCCCGGTAGATACAGATAGCGATTCCCATCCGGATTTTAGAGATATCGATTCCGATAATGATGGTATCCTGGATAATGTTGAGGCACAAACCACTTTAAATTTTACTGAACCTTGTGGAATAGATTCAGACGGAAACGGCCTGGATGATCACTATGAAGATTATCCTGGATCTGGTGAAGGAATAACACCGGTTGATACCGATGGTGATTCTCACCCCGACTTTAGAGATATCGATTCTGACGATGACGGAATCCCGGATAATGTAGAAGCACAATCCACGGCTGGCTATATACCTCCTAGTGGGATGGATAGTGATAAAGATGGCTTAGACAATGCTTACGAAGGCGCTGGTGATGAAGGACTTACGCCACAAAATACAGACGGGGCAGATGAGCCAGATTTCAGAGATCTGGATACGGACAATGACCTTGTACCTGATAATAATGAAGGAAACGATTTTAATTTTGACGGAGATCCGGATCAGATTTTTTCCGGAGTAGATACGGATGGAGACGGCCTGGATGATGCCTATGAAGGTTCGGACGTTAATGATGGTTTTGATGTAAATGATGAAATAGATGATCCGGCCAATGACCTACCTGACACGGACGGGACAGAAGATGTAAACTACAGGGATTTTGACGATGACGGCGATCAGATAGATACGCCGGATGAGGATGCAAATAACAATGGAGATCCCACCGATGATGATACAGACGGAGATGGTACCCCAGACTATCTGGATCCAGATACGGATACGGATGGAGACGGAGTTACCGATGATGATGAGGAAGATGATGAAACAGATCCGCTTGATCCGTGCGACTTTATTTTGGCCAGTCAGACGGTAACACCAACCAGTGACTGGAATGCGCTCGATTGTGACGGGGACGGAGTCGATAATGAAGATGAAGTTGACGACGAAACAGATCCTCAGGATCCTTGTTCCTACAACCCGGATAGTGTAACCCTGGACCAAAGCGGAGACTACCTCACCGTAGACTGCGATGGCGATGGAGTAACCAATGGAGATGAACTTACGGACAATACAGATCCGTTAGATCCATGTAGCTTCGTATTGGCAAGTCAGACCCTAACCCCTTCAGACGAATGGAATGCAACCGACTGTGATGGCGATGGCGTAACGAATGAGGACGAAGTAACAGACAATACAGATCCGTTAGATCCTTGTTCCTTTAACCCGGACAGCATTACACTGGCTCAAAGTGATGATTTCCTTGCAGCCGATTGTGATGGGGACGGAGTGGATAATGAAGATGAGAATACCGATGGTACAGATCCTTTGGATCCTTGTTCTTATAATCCTGATAGCGTAACCCTGGACCAAAGCGGAGACTACCTGTCCGTAGACTGCGATGGCGATGGAGTCACCAACGGGGATGAAGTAACAGACAATACAGATCCACTAGATCCATGTAGCTTCGTATTGGCAAGTCAGACCCTAACCCCTTCAGACGATTGGAATGCGACCGACTGTGATGGCGATGGGGTAACGAATGAGGATGAAGTAACCGACACTACAGA
>NZ_JBATLB010000264.1:0-15454 GCF_049669965.1 Muriicola sp.
TATTATTTGATATCGGGCCACGGAGGTCCGGATCCCGGGGCTATTGAGACCTATGAGGATGTTACCATAGCAGAAGACGAATACGCCTATGATGTTACCTTGAGACTAGCGAAGGAATTACTGGCCCATGGAGCCAGGGTCTATATTATTGTGCGAGATGAGAACGACGGGATCCGTAATAAAAGGACGCTCGAAATAGACAGGGATGAGGTAGTGTATCCTGATAAAAAGATCCCGCTAAAACAATTAGACCGACTTAAACAGCGAGTGGAAGTTGTTAATGCGTTGTACCTCGAAAATAAAGGGGCCTATCAACGATTGCTGGTTACCCATGTGGATAGCAGAAGCAAAGGACAGAACATTGATGTTTTCTTTTATCACCATGAAAAAAGTAAGAACGGCAAACGTCTGGCTGAAAATATTCATAATACCTTTCTGGCCAAATACAAGGAATATCAACCAAACCGAAACTACGAAGGCACCTTTTCGGACCGCAGTACTCTATACCTGGTAAAGAATACCTTACCTGCCATGGCGTATATAGAGATTGGAAATTTGAAGAGTAAAAAGGACCAACGCAGAATTTTGGATCCGGACAATCGCCAGGCGCTCGCCAAATGGATAACCGAAGGGGTTCTTGCAGATTTCGAAAGCCAGTAAGCAGTAAATTATTACTTTATATGCCTGCTGTAGTAGGCATACAAAGAATCTGGGGAGGCCCCCATAAACTTTTTAATATGCACCACGGCAAAATGGAATTGTAAACGCACAGTCCCGTTCTCTTGATATTTTCGTGCTGAGGTGATCACCTTCTGAGGCAGTACCCTGAAGTTGGCCTTGCGGTAGATTCGTCCTATAAACTCATTATCTTCATAGATCTTGTATGCCTCATTAAAACTACCAAGGGAGGTGAATAAACTACGGGAAATAAAAAGAGACTGATCTCCTCCGCGGCATATTGGCATATTTAAACGGGTGAACCATGAAAAAAAGGCGAGAAATTTGTTTGGAGAACTAAATTTCAAACGAAAACAGCCAGCTTCATTCCCGGAGGAAATAGCATTCATGATTAATTGGTCAAAATGATTTGGGGGAAATGTATCTACATGCAAAAAATAGAGAATTTCACCGCTGGCTTTTTTGGCACCGGCATTCATTTGGATCGCACGGCCCCTTTCGGATTCAATCAGGGAGATTTTGTGTTTTTTGGCAATGGCAAGGGTATTGTCAGTGCTTCCCCCATCGGAAACAATTATTTCCAATTCCTGATAATTGGCCGCTTTAGCCTGAAGATAAGGTAATAATTGCTCCAGGGCCTCTTCTTCATTCAATACGGGAATGATGATGCTGATCTTTGGCAGATTATTTTTCTTCATTGAGTCGCCAGTCATAGGGTAGATAGGTGATCTTGGCATCATTCATCAGAGTGACCTTTGTATATGGTTGGAGATATGTTATTAAACTTCTTTTCTCCATAAAATCACCCTTATACCATTTAAAAATGGCAGATAACTCCAGCCTGTTTGCGGTTATCTTATTCTTGCTGCTATCATTTATAAAGTTGACGGTTACCGCTTTTAGTTGCTTTTCCATCTTCGCCGGGGTATATGCTTCATTAAGCAGTTTCGGGCAAGAATAGGAGGCACAATTGATGGCAAAATGAATGCGGGGTTCGTTCATTTTTCTTAGGATCTTGTGTTCCAGATCTCCTAAAGAAATGGAATCCTTTCCTATCCGCAAGCGTTTCTTACCCCAGGGTCTGTTAATATCCTTAATACTTTCTAGGGGATAGTTTTCCAGAATAAGGGCTATGGTCCCTGCATTGTACAAATTGATATAATAGGCCAGTTTCTCATGCTGCGACCAGGAATCTGAAGGAGTAAATTTTCCCAGATAAGCTATATACTTCTTAAGTTCGGCCTCTTGATTTTTGAACTGCTTATATTTCACATCACCATTGTTGAGAACGTATTCTTGCAACAGTACATTCCATGAATCATGGCGGGGCCTGTCTGTGGTTAGGACATCCTGAGGAGGCTGTATGAAAGTAAAGGCAATCATTAGGATTAAAAACTTCATAAATACTTAGTAGTAAAATACGAGGGAATCTTACAAAAAGTCTCCTATTTTAGATTTAACTAACCTTTGTATTACATGTCATAGGTGTTTTAACAACAACCCCCTCCATCATAATGCCAGCTGCTTTCTGAGATATGGATGTCTTCCGAGACTTTTGCCAGGGCAGCTGCTGTTTTATCGCACACTGCGAGGGGTTGGTTTTGTACCAGAATATGACCTTTTTTATCGTCTATATAAGGTTCACCGCCGTAATAAATAGCTGTTTTACCTGTAAATACGCAGGGACCATCTTCCGGCATAGGGTCCTTGATCGCTGCAATTTCTATAGACTCAATATGGATGAGTTCATCCGTAGGGTAATGGTTGGGAGACAAGACACGGTACGACTTTCTAGCCCGGATTTCAATGGTCCCAAACCCAGCGTCTGTCAATACTTTTACATACTCCTTGATTGGGATACTTCCACTCAAGCACAAGGCTCTTAACCGGTCGTCATTTCGCAAGACCTCATTCATGGGTTGTTCACAAACAGGATCGCTCATTACCAGGCGGCCACGAGGTTTTAAAACCCGATACATTTCTTTTACCGCTTTTTTCAGATCCTCCGCCTTAAAAATATTAAATAAGCAGTTTTGAGCAGCCACATCTATGCTTTCGTCCTCAATAGGCAGGTCTAGTGCACTCCCTTTTTTTAAGGACACAAAGTCGCTATTAAACCATGGATTCTCCTTTTCGGCTATTTTAAAATTTCTTTTGGAAGCTTCCAGCATCTCATCAACCACATCCACCCCAATTACGCCTCCCTCCTGACGGGAGAAGTACGCAAATTGCAATAGTTCCATACCGCCACCTACACCAACATATAATACTTTGGGATTGTTCACAAGGTCGGAAGCCGAAACCGTGCTGCCACAGCCGTAATTCATTTCCTGCATTATGTTTGGAATAGACAGGCCGGGTAGCTGCCAAACCGGGTTGGTGGTGCAACACAAGCCTACATCCGGGGTAAGCGCTGCTTGTTTATACAGATCGTTTGTTGCTTCTAAATAGCTCATAGCGTTTTTATTAATTCGGTGAATAATGTAATCATTTTGGGTTCAGTATTCTCGGCAGTACTGATGATTTCTGCGATGTTTACAGGTTCCAGATTGTCCGGATCACACTCATCCGTTAAGACAGATACTGCGATAACAGGTAGTCGTAAATGATTGGCAATAATTACTTCCGGTACCGTACTCATTCCAACAGCATCGGCCCCAAGGGTTTTAAGCATGCGATATTCGGCCTTGGTTTCGAGTTGTGGACCAACCACAGCTGCATACACTCCTTGTTTGAGGGAAATGTTCTTCTCTATGGCAATTTTCTTAAGGGTCTTACACATTTCAATGTCATAGGGCTTACTCATATCTACAAACCGGTCGCCAAATTCGGCAACATTCTTAAAAGCCAGTGGTGATCCTCCCTGTAGGTTGATGTGATCTTCGATCAGCATAATATCTCCTTTTTTAAAATTGAGATTTATGGCGCCGGCAGCATTTGAAATAAAAAGTTGCGTGATCCCTAATTGTTTCATAACCCTTATAGGATATGTAACATCGTAGAATTCATAGCCTTCGTATAAATGAAAACGTCCTTGCATTACTACTACTTTCTTACCTTCCAGGGTGCCATAAATTAGCTTTCCTGTATGAAATTCTACCGTAGCAAGTGGAAAGAAAGGAATGTTGTGATAATGGGCTATATGTGGGTCTTGAATTTTTTCTACCAGTTTCCCAAGACCGGTTCCCAGAACTATCCCGATTTCAGGGGCTAGAAATCCTTTGCTTTTCAGAAACTCCGTAGATTCATCTAATTGTTTTTGGGTCATATTATATTTTTTAAAAAGGGGTGAAACGCAGGAACGTTGATAATATCCTCAAGGACATCTACGTCATTCTTTGTACTCAGCAAGTAGACACTCTTGTTATTTAGATGGGCCAGGGTGTCTTTGAGCACAGTAGCGGTACCCCAGTTCTTGTTCTTGAAAATAGCGGGTTCATTTTGGGTCATCCCAAGGAGGTAATAGCCTCCATCCTTGGCAGGGCCGATCACTATCTCATTAGATTCTAATTTTGAAAAGGCATTTTTAAGGTCTTCAGTGCTAAGGTCATAAAGATCGCTCCCAATAATCACAATTCTTTTGTAGCCCGCGTTAAATCCGGCAGCGAAGGCATTGGCCATACGCTCTCCTAGATTTGATCCCAGTTGTAGTTTCTTGTGGTAGATCTTGGGGTGCCAGAGATCATCTTCCATGATACTGCTAGAATAATGCACTTCTTTTGTTACTTCAAGGGGTTGAGTAACGGCCACCGTATGCTTCAATAGAAAAATGTAGATGGCCAGGGCGGTTTCGTCGCCAACGGCAGCAGCCAGTCTGGTCTTGCATTTACCCAACTCCGGGTTGCGGGTAAAGATCAGTAATAAATTTTCATCGTCCTGCTCCATTCTCAATCCTTAATCCTGATTTTCTTTCCCATAGACCTTTTCCCCTTTGTTTAACAGGAGTCCCCAGAACTTATTATAAGCATGGACCTCTTGGGTTGGCTGGCCTGCAGTGTCTACAATCTTGTACCCGTCATTGACCCATTTGAACAAGCCGCCTGAAAGGTTTTTAATGTTAGTATAGCCAAGGTCCATTAACTTTTTACCAATTTTTCCGGAGCGAATACCTACAGAGCAATACACCACATAGGTGGCTTCCTTATCCGGGAAATTTTGGTTGAATTCTGTTGAATTGAAATCTTTATACCCAATATAATGCGCGTCGGGAAGATGACTTACGTTAAATTCTTCCGGGCTGCGGGCATCTAATCGATGATAAGATGGGTTAACCGCCAACTCCGTTACGCTGGCCAGGGGTACCTCCTTATGTGTGAGTTTGTCCATTATATTATCGAGCGTTCGCTGTCCAAATACAGGCATAATCACAAGCATTATCCCAAATAAAATAGGTTTATTAAACATGCGGTTAAAGATACTACATTGTAACCTATTGCAGGTAGGCCCGCCACCTTTTCCAATTGGAAAATAAAGGGTAATTTAGAGAAAATATTTATGTCATGAAACGCATCCTGGGCTTTTAATTTTCAGTGTTCCTTCTCCTTTTTGGCGCTTGCAAAGAAACGCCAGAAAGAGCAGAAGAAATGAACAAAGAAATTGGCTTATATCAGGAACCATTCAGACCTCAATATCATTTTTCTCCCCCGGAAAAATGGATGAATGATCCCAACGGATTATTGTACAACCAGGGTATTTATCATTTGTTTTATCAGTATTACCCGGACGATATTGTATGGGGACCTATGCATTGGGGGCATGCAACTAGTGCGGATATGTTGCACTGGGAAAATAAACCCATAGCCTTGTATCCGGATGAGAACGGACTGATTTTTTCAGGAAGTGCCGTGCTGGATGTAGATAATACATCCGGACTGGGAACTCCAGAAAACCCGCCAATAGTCGCTATTTTCACTTACCATGATATGGAAAAGGAAAAGGCCGGCCGAATTGATTTTCAAACGCAGGGGGTAGCCTATAGTCTTGACAACGGAGAGAGTTTTAGTATGTATGCGGGAAATCCGGTGCTACTGAATACAGAATTCAGAGATTTCAGGGATCCTAAAGTTTTTTGGGACGAAAAAACGGAACAGTGGATAATGGCCTTGGTGGCAGGAGATCATCTAAGACTGTACCGCTCAGATAATTTACTCGAATGGACATATATGAGTCGGTTTGGAGAAAAGCAGGGTGCCCATGGTGGGGTATGGGAGTGCCCCGACCTTTTTAAACTGCAGGTTGATGGGACTGAGGAACGAAAATGGGTGCTTTTGATCAGCATTAATCCCGGCGCGCCCAATGGAGGAAGTGGCACCCAATATTTTATAGGCGACTTTGATGGAATATCTTTTAGTTCCGATCAAAAAGAAGAAAAATGGCTCGATTGGGGTACTGATAATTATGCCGGGGTTACTTATAACAATACTCCGGATGGGAGCCGCCTCTTTATAGGCTGGATGAGCAATTGGGCCTACGCCCGGGATACCCCAACCGAGGTATGGCGCAGCGCTATGACATTGCCGCGAAACCTTAGCTTGTCAAAAATTAATGGTTCCTATGAACTGCTGAACTATCCAATCGCAGAGGTGGCAGATGTATTATTAGAAGAAACTACCTTGAGTGTTACTATTCCTGCCGGGGGTATGGAATCTATTGGCCTTGAGAATGGCAGTCAGAGTGAGTACAAGTTTACCACAGCTGCCAGGGATCTGTTGCTCACTTTTAAGAATTCACAGGGAGAACAATTGATTCTTGAGTTGGATGGTTCGGAAAAACTTGTAACCCTGGATCGCTCCGAAAGTGGGCTGGTAGATTTTGAGGAAACATTTGGACGTATCCAGCAGATGCCACTAGACAATCTCCCCGAAGGCTTGGTTGAGATTCGGATTTTTATAGACGCCTCTTCTGTGGAGGTTTTTATCAACAAGGGACAATATGTAATGACCGCACAGGTGTTTCCCATGAATTCTTTTTCGGATCTGGAAATTGTAAATACTGCTACAAAACCTTTAAATATTGCTGATCTAAAGGTAAATAAGGTGTCTGGTGTGTGGGAGTAGGATTGTGATCGTAGGAAAAGTCGCACCAAAATAAATGTTTTTATTTTCTTTAACTTTCTTATTTTTAGTATATTAGGATATAACCAAAACCAAACAAAAATGAAAAAACTTATTACAGGTCTGTGCCTGTTTATGGCCTTGGCCATAAGTGCACAGGAGTCTTATTTTACTAGCTACAATTTTATAGTTGAACCTTCACAGGAAACTGCTGTTGTAAAACTTATCAGTGATTATTTTACTGCTCATAAGACAGAGGGTGTTACGGTCTCCTTATGGGAGAACCATTTTAATGATAGCGGGAATAATTTTACTCATGGTATTGTATTTTCCGGGTCGTTAGATGCTTTAGGCGCACAATATTCCAATGATGGCGGAGCAGAATGGATGTTATTTATGTCACAGATGAACCAGCATATCAAAGATGGATTTAGCTCTGCCATGGGTACCAGGCAGCAAGGTTGGGGAGATATGAGTGGGCAATACCCCATTCAAAATTACTATATAGTACAGGCCGAAAACGGAAGTGCTTTTAAAACGGCTTATTCTAAATATCAGTCGGACGCTATACGCAAAGGCTGGATCAATATGTACGGCAGTTTTACCACGGGAATAGGCCCGGAAGGTGGGTCTCATTGGGCCATTACAGGATATAAAGATTTTAAGAGTGCGTTTGGTGGATCAAATGCCGTGCTTAGTGAAGCCGAGAAATCGGACAGAGATAAAGCATGGAACACTTTTAGAGAAACTAATGGCGGTGTAAAACTGGTCCGTTCAGGGACACGGATCATGCTAGGACAGTGGTAAGGCTTTTTAAAAAAATGAACCCTCCGTTATGGAGGGTTTTTTGTTCTTAACGATATAAAAATGCTTACCTGTCTTCCGTAGTTGTCTCCTTTGAAAGTGTTGGATACTCAATACCAAGTTGTTCCAGGTAACTATCATACTTTTTTTCATTATAGTAATAAGGTTTAAGTAGTGGTTTATACCTCCGCATGATCTCCTCGTTGAGATAGGTCGCCGGACTATCGCTTTCTGAAACCATAGGTACATACTTAATTTCAGTGGCTTGTTCTGTCTTAAAGTAGTCCCAGGCTTGTTTCACAAGTTCCGGTTTTAAAAGCAGGTCTAGCAGCGTCATAGCTTCTACCTTGGCGCCGGCAACCACTCCTTTATGGGCAATGGGTGTGGCCATCGCAATGGCGTTGGACCAGTGGTGACCCTGTAATCCTGGAATATTACTGGGATATCTGAGGGTAATGGTAGGCACCTTCCAGGAGATATCGCCTATATCATCCGAGCCTCCACTAACCGGTTCAACAACCGGTAAGCCAATAGTGTCTAATTTTACGGCCAGGCCTGTAGTATCCTTAGGTGCCCTCACTTCCCTTTGAACGGCCCGGGCAAGGATTTGATCTGCCTCGCTCCATTCCGGGAGTCCCACCTGGGTGATATTCTGATACATGGCCTCTGCCATGGGCTTATTAAAATGTCGGGGCCAGGCGGTGCCTAATATCTTGCTGCTCATGGTGGTGCGTGTCATTAAAGCTGCCCCTTTGGCAATATCATTGGCGTGCTCATACATTTCCATGATCTTGGGGTAGGTGATCTCCCTGAAATAATACCAGATAGAGGCCTTGGAAGGCACCACATTTGGCTGGTCCCCGCCGTTATTAATAACAGAGTGCGAACGTCCCAGGGGATGCAGATGCTCCCTGTTATATTGCCATCCTATATTCATTAACTCCACGGCATCTGCTGCACTCCTGCCGCGCCAGGGAGCACCTGCGGAATGGGCCGATTCTCCTTCAAAGGTGTATTCAACAGAGATCATGCCTGTTCCCCTTGCGGGGCCATAAGACACAGCCATATTGTTTGAAACATGTGTAAAAATACAGACATCCACCGCATCAAAATATCCATCACGTGTGTAATAAGCCTTAGTACCTAGCTGTTCTTCTGCCACCCCTGGCCATATAATGAGCGTGCCGGAGATCTTATCGCGCTTCATCAATTCCTTTACAGCAATGGCGGCAACCACATTAAGCGGGGTGCCACTGTTATGCCCTTCTCCATGGCCCGGAGCCCCTTCCACAATGGGATCATGATAAGCCACACCCGGTTTTTGAGAAGCTTTGGGAATACAATCAATGTCACTTCCGATGGCGATCACCGGACTGCCCGAACCCCATTTGGCCCACCAGGCGGTGGGTACCCCGGAGATACCGTATTCAATAGTAAAACCTTCTTTCTTTAAAATGTCTGTAATGTATTTGGAGGTCTCCACTTCCTGAAATCCCAGCTCCGCGAAACTAAAGACCTTGTCTACCATCACCTGAGCCATTTTGGCACGACCGTCTACTAGTGTCTGAACCTCTGCCTTGAGCTGATTGAGTGTTTCATCCTGCTTAGCCAGTGAATCTTTTGGGGACGCTTGCGCTAAAAAAATAGTAGTACTGAGTAGGGACGCGAAGAGCATGTAGATTTTTTTCATAGTAGTTGTTCTTTGTTAAGTCTTATAAATATACCGGCACGGACGAGTTGTGGTCTTACTGCCAAAAGCTGGTTGCATACCCATACATTTTGACTGTTTTATATGCTATAAAATTTAAATTTAATAAATAAAGGGGATGAGTGCCTTTGTTTTTTTACGATAGTCTGTATAGGCCTCGCCAAAATGCGAAAGCAATGCCTTTTCTTCTATGCTGATACGAATTATAAAGGCTATTAAGGCCATTCCGCCTGCCAGTGCAACAGAAAACCAGTGATTCAAAGAAACTCCAAATCCAATGAATGAAAGAAGGGAGGCGGTGTAGGAGGGGTGGCGTACATATTTGTAGTATCCATCTGTCTTTAAAAGGTGATCTGTTTTTATTGTTACCCGGACTGTAAAGAATTTTCCAAGGCTTCTTATGGCTCCTACGCGCATCAGAATTCCCAGGATAATCAAAACTAGCCCCACATAGCCAACTATGGGATATGGACCTATTGGTGCACTAGAATAGTGTGTGATAAATACAGCCGAAACATTCCCAATAATGATCAATATCCAAATAAGTAACAGGGAGTTTTTGTCAGTTTTTTGCCGGTCTGTTTTCTGTACCCGCAGTAAGCGGATAAAGATCATTTCAGACAAGAACCAGGAGGCGTACACAGCGATAAAAACAGGATTCATTGTGAGATTTTAGTATGTTCTGTGTGTGTTTAAATGCTTTAGAATTGGTGGTAATATGGCGGTGTAGCTAGTTTGCATTAACCAATGTCCCGCATCTATTTCAAGAAAAGTGTACGGCCCTGTAAGATACTGATGGCTCAAGGCAACTCCTTTGGCGCCTATGGCCATATCCGTATTCCCCCATATAAACAACGTTGGAATTTCGATCTCTCCTATCTCTTCGGTGCGCGTTTTTCCAAAATTGGCACGGTAGTAGTTTAAAGCGGCTGTTAACACCTTCTTTTCCTGAAAAGTTTTGATGTAGTCTTCTAATTCTACTTCGCGACTGTGTTTCCAGAGCTTGCGAAATAGCTTAAAGTCATTCTTCCGGATCTTGTATTCGGCGATAAATGGGATAACCAGTAGCTTGATGTAATTACTGCGCTGCTGTTGGTCAGGATCAGTTTGCAGGGCTTGGAAGAATCCTTTTAAATGTGGCACGGACAAGGCCGTATAACTTAGAATCTTGGTGGGAAAGTGATAAGCCAGATACCAGCCAATCACCGCACCCCAGTCGTGCGCAATAAGATGAAATTTATCTTTCCCAATGGCTGTTGCCAGGTCTAAAATATCCTGCCCGAGTTTTTCTATGGTATAGTGCTTTTTACCTTTCGGACAGGCATTTTTGCTATAACCGCGCATATTAGGGGCAAGGCAAAAAAATCCTTTGGGGATAAGGTCGGCCATCAGGGCAGTCCACATTATGGAGGTTTCTGGAAAGCCATGGAGCAATATGACAAGTTCATCCTTTTCGGCCCCGGCCATCCTGCAATCGAATTGGAGCGTTCCCAGATTAATTACTTTAATTATCGCCATGGGAAGTTATTTTAGTTCTAGAGACATCACGTAGTCATAACTTTCGTTGAGATATTTGGCAATGGTGCCCAGATTTGCCCACATTTTTTCAGAGACCAGAGCATCGTATAGCGTAAGTTTACCTAACCACATAACTGCTAGCTAAGGTTGTTAAGTACAACTTTTTTCTCAGGGCTGTATAAACCAATACACATAGCCACAAGAATCACAGACGTAGTTTTGAGCCTCTTTATTGGCCCATTCCATTTTAAAGAAGGTCATGCCCCTGGTATTCATCAGGGTATTTCGCATCCAAAAAGTGTCATTTTTACAAACAGGACATTCCAGGGTATTCCCATCTACTATCCGTTTTTTAGCTTGCGGTTTTTCTTTCAAGGGTTTGTTTTTAACTGGTTATTGCGCTTTTTCATAAGCCTGCTTCAGCCATGAAAGAAGTTCTTTGTCCACATCTTCGGGTTTTTCGAGTCGCACCCTATGCGTGCACATGCTGCCAAAAGGCCCCGAATTTTCTAGTCGGGTTGTGAGGGGTTCCCCCACCAGTTTAAGTCCCAGATCGAGTCGGGTTTTGGTGGCAGGGTTAATCAGGGCAAATTGCTTTTTCCGGATAAAGCTTACCGAAGTCTTTTTGGGAGTGATGGTAACATCATCCCCTAAACCTTCTACGGCTTTTCGCACTCTTTCAAATATTGGAAGCAGATGTTCTTTTCCCTTGTACTGTGCTGTTAAAAGATCGTCTGAGGAAGCTCCCTGATCTTTGGAAAGGTGCACAATGGTATTGGCAAAACCATGGGTAAGTCCGTGCTCGTTTTTTAAAAAATTAACGGCTTCTGAGTGTTTTTGAAAGGATTTAGATCGCAGTATTTTTTGCCAGGCTTCCAGGGACTTACCTGTCTTTTCGGGCATGTTGGCGATCATGCTTTGGAGTGCAGTGTCCATACTACTGGGTTTTGGTTGTTCCCTTAAAAATAGTCCTTTTTTATGGAATAAAATCAGATTCTAGGATGAAGTGCTTTCAAAACTCTCTGCCATCGCAATTTCCAGGAGGTCTTTATCTATGATCTTTTTTTCTTTGGCAGCATCCTTAGCGTCTTTTAGTATTTCAAGATGGGTTGCCATGTACTTGTAATAGAAATTAAAAATAATGTCTTGTAATTTCGCCTTACATCTCAATTCTTTTTTCCCTGAGATGATCAAAGCAACATAGTGATTTACAAATCCCTGTAGATGAATTTGATATTGTTGGAAAGAAACAGACTCTAAATGTTGATCTTCCTTCAGGGCACTCTTTTGAATATGCTCTTGGATGATGTTACAAATCTCAGAGATCTTGGTATTGTCTAACTTCTTAGTCTCGGCATAGCTTGCTATTAAATGATCGGTTTTTCGATCAATAATTAATACCTGTTCAATTACTGCCGATTTTAATTGATTCTGAAGTACTGCCTCATCAGAACCACCTTTGAATCGGGTAAAAATAGTATTTCCGAATTTCCTTAGGCTCCTTATGGGTGTGTTTAATTTATATAGAAATTTCTCTTGCTTTTGTTTTTTGTATTCCTTCATTAGAGAGCTCATCAGAGGAGTGAGCAAAACCGTCATTTCTTCGGGATTGGACCTTATCTCTTTCTTGAGGATGGCATGTAATGAAGGCCCTAAAGAATCTTGTAGCTTTTGTGAATTAATTTCAAGCTTTTTATCAACCAGGGAGTCTATTTGATGAACTGATTTTTTTTGATCTTCCAGGGCTTTTTCCAGAAACTGTACTTTGCTGGCAATATCTTCAAGGGCTTCCTGTTCGCTTGTGAAAAGCAGGCCCTTAAGCATTTCCAGTTTATCTTCCTGTGTTGTTTTGGTGGGCATTTTGCGTCTACTTCGTATTCTTAACCTTTTTTCCAAGTTCAATCAGAAGATCACCTAATTCTGCTGCGTTTAGCTGATTTTTTTCAATGTTTTCGAATCGTTCATCGAGTTTATCTTCCAATTCTGTAATACGGATATTGATATCTGTAGAGACGTCTTCAATAGACATTCTAAGATCTGTACGTACCGCTTCAATAAGGTCTTCCAAAGCCTTTTTCTTGGAAAAAATATCCTTTTTTAAAAGTTCAAATTCGGATTCATAGGCCTGTATATTCTCCCCGAATATGAGGTTTTTGATCAATTCAAGTTTGGAAGCAGTTTCCAGGTCTTTCTTCTTGTTCCCCTCGGTCATGGGGTATTCCTCATTGGTCATAGTATGCGGTTCTTAATAGATCAATAATTGGTTACAATAAATACATTGTGAAGTTTTACCCGGGCACCTTAGCACCTTTAAATAGGTAATGATCCAAATATATGAAAAATTACATCTGTACCCTACAACTTTGGGCTTTCACATGCTTTTCATCGATAAAAGTCCTCATAATGGGCACTAAGAGGCCATTATGAATAGCTGGAATAAAAAAAGTAATTTTGATTAAACAAAAGAGCCCAGTTGTGATGACCAAGGGAATTATAATCATGTTGATTGTTTTTGTTTGTGTCGCCATACTTGGTTGGGGCATCAACAAGTTGGGGAAAGTTCCGGAGGCAAGGAAGCAGCAATTCTTAAAATATTATTTAGTTGGATATGGCATTTTTTTAATTGGCATGTGCATAGAAAGATTTGGGTCCCAAAATTACTTCGATGTTCTAATTATTATAGAAGGTCTTCTGGGCCTTTTCTTGCTACTGGCAGGGATTTATATTTGGAAAATTAGGGACAGTATCTAAACCAACTTCCTGATGGCTTATCGGGCAGTCGTGTTAATCCAAACTAAATAATTCGTCGATCCTATACTTAAATGTCTTTGCCCTCAGTATTTGTAAAATAAGTATACAGGGCATACGCGGACACTAGGGCCCAAACCCCTTCCAAGATGATAAAAGGAAGGTAGTAGATAAGGTATGATGCCAGTCCTGCGAGGGTAGCACCAATTAGATTTAACAAGATAAAGAGCAGGTGTTGGCTATCTAGTCTGGAAGTAACATTCAGAAAATATGCCAGTAAAATAAGGAAGACACCGCAGCTCCCTATCCAGTCTGCCAAGGTCATACGTTTAGTTTTTGGTGAAGCTACAAATAAACGTAGCCGATGGCAGGTTTTTCAAACTAAAGTCTAGCTGCTTTAATTTTCCAAGGAAACTTCAGTATCCTCCCGGTCTTCTTGTATCTCCCGCGCCTTGGACACCGCTGATGATACAAGTCCGGCCGGAACAGTCACGATCCCTACTCCGATGATAAGTACAAAAAAAGTAAAGATTTTTCCGCCCATGGTAATGGGGTACACATCCCCGTAACCCACAGTGGTAAGGGTTACAATGGCCCACCAGAGGCTGTGAAAAATGGAAGAAAAAACCATGGGTTGAGCTTCATTTTCAAAGAAATAGATCCCACAGGAGGTGAGGTAGGTAAAGATGCCGGTGATAATTAAAAAAAGTACAATCTCTTCTTTCATGAGTCGAGCTGCAATATGGATGCGTTGCATGGCCTTGTTATAGCGGATAAGTTTTAAGGCACGAAAGATCCGGAAGATGCGGAAAGCCCTGAGTGCTCTCAGATCAAAGGCTTTCGTAAGGTAAAATGGGAGGATAGCAAAAAGGTCAATAATACCATAAAAACTAAAAATATACTTCAGTGGTTTTTTTGCGATCAGGATTCTCAGCAGGTATTCTGTGGTGAAAATAGCTACACAGAAGACTTCAAAGACGTATAAAAAGGCCGTTACCTCTGGTTCATTATTAGGGAGTGTCTCTACTGCAAAGGCGATCAGTGAGGCTATAATCAAAAACTGAATGGCATAATCAAACATCTTTCCCTGGGGTGTGGAATTATCATCGATAAGAAGCCTTAATTTTTCTTTCATTTTATGTCAAAGGGTTAGCATTAACAATCCAATTTCTTTCGCTAAAATAAGGTCTCTTTTGATAAAAAAAGCATCCTGAAGAAAATTTAGAGACGCGCTATCTATTTGAGGATCCTTGTTGGATAGAGGTATGCACTATTCAGAACAGGGCGGCAGAAAGCAAGCAGGGATAGGTATCTTATTTTTATATTCCCAATCTAGGCAAATGTTTTACTTTATGATAGGTCAGTGCCGCTTTAATACATTTTTTTAAAGCATCCTTTGGAGGCTTGTCTTGAATGCTAAAAACAATCGCCCGATTCCCTTCATATTTAAAGGTGTCTTTAAAAACCAGCTTAAAAGTTTCTACCAGTCTGCTTGTGCATTTAAAGTACAAGGCATAGGTATCAGGCTTTTTTGATTTCCAATCTATTCTGAGCGTACTCCCGCTTTTGGTTAAATAACTGGGTTCGCCCCATTTGAGTGTTTCTTCTAGTTCGGTAATTGCATCAATTTCAGAAGCAGTTTCTATAACCAATTTTCGTAGGGTCATTAACTTATTCCGAATGGAATCGGGATAATTGTTGAAAACCATTTCAACCTCAGGGTTTGTTTTTATTTGTAATTTATTCATTAATTTTCAAATTGCATACAATGGCCCTGGCTATGATTTGCTGTTCATTACGCTCCGAACGAAACGCCTGGGGCATAATGAAATATTGTCTTTGTTAGCGACTGTTTTTCTTTAAATATACTTTATTCCAATCTTCTTGAATAATTTTCGAACCTTTTCCACCTCTGATTTTTCTTTCAACTGCAATAAATCACGAT
>NZ_JBATLB010000265.1:0-1951 GCF_049669965.1 Muriicola sp.
AAAAAAGTATACTACGCATTAATTTAAATATTAGCCACAACGGCTTTGGCTATGATTTCGGCGCGGCACTGGGGCGAAGCTCAGCGTTGGGTTTCCTGCCTTGCAGGAAAAATTAACGTTGGCAAAAGCGAGCCCTGGCCATAATCCATTGAAGCCAGTTTTAGTTTTATTTAAATGTATGAAATTTCAAGGAAGTTCTAAAGTAGCGATGAATTATAGCCGATGTTGTGCAACGTTTAGATTCGATTATATTTTAAAATAATTATGCTTTTTTAAGAAGTCATCCATTTTTTTTTGGGCATCAAGACGTACTTTTTCATCTGGATTGGGCCATCCATCATCAGGCTCTGATGAAGGTGTGAATAAATGTCCTACACCATCATATATAATCAATTCGCATTGGTTTTTATATTTGTCCATATTGTTTTTATATTGTTCAGAACCTTGTAGTGGCGTTACGGTATCATCTTTTCCTATTACAATTATTGTTGGTGGGGTATTTTCAGATACAAATTCCGCTGGAGAAATTTCCCTTACATCAATTTTATCATGTAATCTCTTTTGAAAGTTAGGATAGAGGAGTAATGATAGGGCTGGTGATTTCAATAGCAACAGATTTGGTGAACTGGATATGCTTTCATTAGGCGCATCTAAATTGTTAAAAATAGCCGCACAAGCTGCAAGATGAGCGCCAGCCGACCAACCGTAAGATGCGATCATATTGTCGTTGATAGAAAATTTACTGGCATTTTTTCTAACCCATCGAATAGCATTTTGTGCATCAAGCACAGATTCATATGGTGTTGTTTCATTATCCGATTCCTGAAGTCTATATTGAACAGAAAATGCGACCATACCTTTACTTGCATAATGTTTGGCACTGTTAAATCCCCAAGAGGCTTCTCCTACAGACCAACCACCTCCATGAAATATTACAATAGCTGGATATTCTTTATCGGGATAATAATCAAAAGGACGAACACAATAAATTTTAAGTTCATTTTTCTCATCATAAGTGAATTCTTCTAAAGCTAAAGAATCAGTTTTGACTTGCGCACTTGTAAAAAAAGTTATAATAAAACTAGATATGAATATTATAGATTTCATTGTTAAGGTTTATATAAAGAAAGATGTTGATGAAAGATGTTGAAGTAGAATAGTTTTTTTTCGCAATGTTGCGCAACGGTTTTGGCTATGAGTAGTGCGGAGGCAAGGAAACATTTTCGTTTCCGTCTTCGCATGTAGCAAAAGCTTTTTGTTTTGATTTATATTTTTTCGTCAGAGCAAAATCGAAAAGATTTTGCGGACATAGTAAATATACGCTTACTTTAAATTAAATACCAAACCCCGCATTACTTATAGGTATTGTTAGGTGTAGTTTTTAGTTAATTTAAATCTGAATAATCTAGTTGTAAAAAGAGAAACAACGAACCCAACGGATATGTATATTAAAGTATAAATAATTACGGCAAATAAAATATCATTAGGCTGATAATTAAAGCTTAGTAAAGTGTAAATGATAGCTGGGATGAATATTACCACTCCCAATAGTAATTTATTCATAATCTTATGGTCATGTTCAGTTCCGCAATTCGAACATTTTATAGTTGATTTTCCCTTCCAGTAACTTTTATAAACATTCCAAAAGTCAAACTTTTTATGACATTTTTTACAATTATCCATACTAATTTTAATTACACCTAACGGTTCGTGTATGGCTTCGTTGCGGAAATTGTCCGCTGGACTTTTCCGCCCTAGCCTCTAAATTAGCGAATCAGGCTGGAATTTCCGTATGGAAATTCCGACCGCAATGAGCTATACACATTGTTATGTGCTGTATTTATTTATATTCTTCAATTTTGTAGTAAAATATATTATTGTTAACTTTTATCTTACTTAATATACCATTGTTTTTATATGCTATCTCGTATTGTAACTCCCTTGGACTGTA
>NZ_JBATLB010000266.1:0-3844 GCF_049669965.1 Muriicola sp.
GTATATTGTTTATATTTAAAAAGGGAATTTTCCTTGGAGTATAATTTTAACTATCCTACCATGACACACTTTTCTCATCTTATTATAGGGACAGGGCAAGCACTTGGAACCTTACTGGGAAAATTAATCCCCACTCATGAGTCAATTGGGGTAATCGAGGCAAACAAGGTGGGTGGTAGTTGTGTAAACTATGGCTGCACCCCAACCAAAACTCTAGTCGCCTCTGCCAAAGCCTTTCATCAAGCCAAACGAGGTGATTTTTATGGCTTCAGTTCAGAAGGACTGACGCTTGATTTCGAAAAAGTGAGAGAAAGAATGAATAGTATTCGCAATGGAGGTAGCACTGGCTTAACTTCTTGGATGAATAGCACCTCAAATGTTGAGCTTATAAAGGGGACTGCCAGGTTTATAGAAAATAAAAAAGTGGAGGTGGCAGGTGAAATTTATACCGCAGATACCATCTATTTAAACGTAGGAACAAGACCCAAGGCTCCTCCCATACCGGGTTTGGATGATATTAATTGGTTAGACAGTGCTGGTCTTCTCGATTTGAAAGAAGTCCCTAAGCACCTCCTGATTATAGGTGGTGGGTATATTGGAGTAGAATTCGCTCAGGTATTTCGAAGATTCGGATCAAGAGTGAGTATTATTCAGCGTGCTGACCAATTAATACCAAGAGAGGATAAAGATGTGGCAAAAGCTGTTCAGTCGTTTTTAGAAGAAGAAGGAATTGAGATTTACTTGAATTCAAATACAAGTAGTGCTACCAAAAATAAAAATAAGGTTGAAGTGACTATAGATAGGGATGGAGAAACTATTAATCTGGTGGGTGATCAACTACTGATAGCAGCAGGAAGAGTGCCAAACAGTGACACCTTGAACCTAGAAAATACCGATATAAAAACAAACGAGCGAGGATACATAGAAGTTGACATACTATGTGAAACAGCAGTGAAAGATGTCTATGCAGTAGGTGATGTAAATGGATATGGAGGCTTTACTCATACTGCAGTGAATGATGCTGAGATCGTATTGGATAAAATTTATGGTGGAAATAGAACCTTAGAAGGGAGAATTCCGATCTACGGTCTATTTACGGATCCACCGTTGGGCAGAGTTGGCATGACTGAAAAAGAAGCACTAAAAAGTGGCAGAAGAGTGCTAAAAGCAATTCGCCCGATGGATAAAATAAGTAGAGCTAAGGAAATGGGAGAAACCAAAGGCTTTGCTAAGCTACTGGTAGATGCGGACACAGATTTGATCCTGGGTGCCTCTATACTGGGAGTAGGCGGTGACGAGATCATAAACATGTTTGCTACCATTATGCATTCTAATATTCCATGCCGGTATTACAGAAAGGTAGTGTTGGTACACCCAACCGTTTCTGAACTGATGCCTTGGATTTTAGATGGCATTAAAGAAGTGAAAGAACAGAATGAAACCATATGATCTTACACGCGAAATTGATACTAGGAAAAATTACTTTTAATTGATGTTAAAACTTGGAATGGGCACTGCTGCTATCGGCAGACCACATTATATTAATGTCAGATCAATAGCTAACAACTACACTTCGTTGGAAGAGTTTAAACAAGAAGGACTTAAGGTTCTAGATTACGCTTATGACTTAGGAATCAGGTATTTTGATACTGCCCCAGGCTATGGAATTGCTGAAAAAATGATTATCAATTGGCTCAAAGAACGTATGCACAAGGATATAGAGATTGCCACCAAATGGGGATATACCTACACCGCTAACTTTGAGAAAAGTGCTGAAATTCATGAGGTCAAAGAGCACAGTCTACATAAGCTATTGGAGCAATGGGAAGAATCTAAACATCTGCTACCGTATTTAACTAGTTATCAAATTCACTCAGCAACGCTTGAATCTGGTGTATTGGAAAATACGTCAGTACTTGGAAAATTGAACTTCCTAAAAAACGAATTGGGACTCCATATCGGCTTGACCTCTACTGGTCAGAATCAATTGGAAGTACTAAAGCGTGCGATCGATATTGATATGGAGGGGAAACCATTGTTTGATGTTTTTCAAATCACCTACAATGTAATGGATCAGAGTCTGCAGAAAATCTGCTTACAGTTGGCAACTGAAAATAAACGAGTAATTGTGAAAGAAGCTTTAGCCAATGGACGCGTCTTTAGAAATAAGAACTACCCCATACATTCAAAGTTGTATGATACCTTGGAGGAGCTGGCATCAAAATACAGTGTAGGAGTAGATGCTATTGCTTTGCGCTTTTGCATGGATACTATTAATCCGTATATCGTTTTAAGCGGAGCATCCAGCACTTTTCAACTATCAGAAAATAGGATGTCACTTCAATTTACCTTAACAGAATATGAATTAGCATTGCTCAGGCAGTTCGCTGTTAGCCCCCATAATTATTGGGCGGAAAGAAAACTTCTTTTGTGGAATTAATATCTTTAATAGATAAGACATAAATATAGCGCATGAATGTCATTGAATCACTCCTGAATTTTTTAAAGAAAGATCCCGAATTGCAAGATGAGAAAACCCCTCAAGGTTTCTGTCCCAATTGTTGGGGAAGGCAAGAATACGGTGGTAAATTTTATGAGGTAGCTAAGAATTATGAGGCAGATATTAATAGTTCAAATCCAAGTGTAGGTTGGATTCAAGAATATGCAAATAAGCACCTATCTGGAATAGTTCTTCAAACAAAAAATGATGAATTGGTCTGTCAAACTTGTAAGCTTACCTATAGTCCAAAAGAATGAAAAAAATAGATATGGACACTTATCGCAGAAACCCCGAGCAATACGAATTGAGAAATGGACTAAGCGAAAATGCCCCAAACTGTCCTTATGGTAATAAATTTCGTTGGATTGGTTATGATCTAGAGTCCAAAGAATATGTAAGATTTACAAAATCGATTTTTAAACTGCTCATCCAAAAAACTAAACGCAATGCTTAAGTGGCTAGATGTAATAAAATTTGCCAATCATGGCAATCCAGAACCTTCAAGAAGGGTTGAAAAAACAAATGAAGAATGGGAAGCACTTCTCACGCCTGAGCAATTTAGAATTACTAGAGGAAAAGGAACAGAAAGAGCTCATAGCTCTGAAATGTGCCAATTATTTGAGCCTGGTAAATACGCTTGTATTTGTTGTGAAACATTACTTTTCGATTCCGCTTCCAAATTTGAAAGTGGCACAGGATGGCCCTCTTTTGATCAACCGATAGAAGATAATGCGGTGTCATTTCATAAAGACAAAGGCTTTGGGATGTACAGGATAGAAGCAACATGCAGTACCTGTGATGCTCATTTGGGTCACGTCTTTCAAGATGGGCCACCACCAAGTGGATTACGTTTTTGCATCAATGCAATTTCACTAAAAAAAATGGAAAGTAGTGAACGAAAAGTAACTTTTGGTGGTGGTTGTTTTTGGTGCACCGAAGCAATCTTTCAGGAAGTAGAAGGCGTTTCAAAAGTAGAAAGTGGATTCAGCGGTGGAAATACATCAAATCCAACTTATCGTGAGGTGGTTAGTGGACTTAGTGGACACGCAGAAGTGGTAGAAGTTACCTACGATAGTAATGAAATTTCTTATAAAGATTTAATTACAATCCATCTTACTACCCACAATCCCACAACAATAAATAGACAAGGAGCTGATAAAGGTTCTCAATATCGTAGTATTCTTTTTTATCGAACGGTAGAAGAAAAAGAAATAGCCATGGATGTTATATCAGAAGTACAAAAAGCGTTTGATGAGATGATTGTAACTGAATTAAAAATGTTTGAAGCGTTTTATCAAGCAGAACTCTATCATCAAGATTATTATGCTTCGAATCAAGAGAAAC
>NZ_JBATLB010000267.1:0-8381 GCF_049669965.1 Muriicola sp.
GATGGGAAATGCGCCATAGACCGTATACAAAACCTCCTGGTGGCCGGGGACATCAGAAGTGTCATGGTACAAGTTTTAGACGTTAGGGGTAAGACCGTTGGTACCGCGGATAGCAAACCCATGATGAAAGAAAATGGGTTTAAGGTCTATGCTATCAAAATGAAGGATGCTGCTTTTTCAGGGCCGGCCACCATTAAAGTAACCAGAGTAGACAGCCAGGGCATAAAAACCAGCTATTCCTATGAGGCTTTTGTAAATTAGTTTGATTCCAGATAAAAAAATAGTAGCTTTTATTCATATAAAAGCTACTATTTTTATGAGAGGCCTTTCCTTCCTGCTGTTTTTCCTTCTCAGCTGCAATGTGTTTGGACAAAATCCTTATCTGGAAAAAGCAGCTACCTTTTTGTACATAGACCAGGATTCTACCTATTTCTATTTGTCTCTTGCAGAAAAGGACGAAATGGGTGCGAAGAATCCCATAGGGCTGCTGGAAGTTTATACCTATTACAATGCAGCAAGTACCCAGTACAGGGACATGTCAATGCTGCAAAAGACCATTGAAAAGCAAACGGCTCTGTTTACAGAATTAGGAGAAACCATAGAATCCCTTCCGGACGGACCTTATTACAAGATCTACTTTTGGTTCGACAAGGGTCGTTACTACTATATCCTGAATGACTACGAAAGGTCCCTTCCCTTCTTCTACCGTATCTTAAACGAGGTTGAAACGAATCCCGAACCCTCAGTAGAGGAGGAATACGCCTATTTTTTAACGGCCTCCAACAGCTACCTCGCCACCATGTTCAGAAACCAGATGAAGTATGAAGTAGCAGAAGAATTTTATGAGGAAAACCTGCGGCTACATCAAAAGTATGGGCATGAAGCAGAAGACATCTATGACACCAAAAACCTTATCGCCTCCTTAAAATCTGCTCAGGGCGATTTTACTACCTCTAACAAACTTGCCAGGGAAGCCATTCGCTACTACTTACAAACAGACCCGGAATACTATGATACAAGTTTTCTCAGCACCTCCGCCCTACTTATCAATAATTACCTGAAAATGAAGGAGGCAGACAGTGCCAAAATCTATTTAAAACAAGCTTTACCGTATACCCTCACCCGCCAACGATTTACCACCGATTTTCTCCACCTCCGGGCAAAACTGGCCACTCTCGAAGAAAATTACTCCAAGGCTGTTACCGTTTACAAGGAGGCACTTCATATCCTCGAAAAAGAAGACAAGAACGGAGATGAACAGGCCGGTTTACTCAAAGAGCTGGGCGACCTGCTTGCCCTCCAAAATGAAAGTGAGAAAGCAGCATCCTTTTATCAGCAAGCACTGGCACTATTCCCCAAAGAAACAAGTAATCCTGGCAACACTAGCAATGGGAGGGCTTATACCTTAAGCAATATTTTTCCTGTCATTAAAGCATATAACCAACTACTGCTACAAACCGCCAGCGAAGAATCTTACACCAAAGCCCTGAATAATGGCCAGGCCACCATGCGGTATCTGAATATACTGCGAAAAAAAGATTTTGGAGATGCGGATAAACAGGTACTGGTTGCCAATGTAATCCCCATTTTAGAGAGCAGTTTGGAAGCTAGTTACCAACTCTCCAAAATTACCGAAAAGCCCGGCTACATCGATACGGCTTTCGAATTTATTGAACAAAGTAAAAGTCCGGTTCTGCTGGATGCCATTCTAAGGAACAATGCCACGCACTTTGCCGGCATTCCAGACAGCCTGTTAGAAAAGGAACGTATTCTCAAAATTACGATCGCAAGCCTGGAAAAAGATATTCAACTTAGTGAGGAGGATAAAAAAAATGAACTTTTTATAGAAAAAAGAAACTATGAAAAATTTATTTCCCAACTGGAAACCGACTATCCATCCTATTACGATTTAAAATATGAAACCAATACCGTAGGCCTAAAACAATTGCAGCAAAGTATCCCAGCTGGCACCAAGGTCCTCTCCTATTTTTATGGCACAAAAGACATTTACGCCCTGGCTATTAGCGAAAATTCTGAAGAATTCATAAAAATCGCGTTTACGCAAACAGACGTCCAAAACCTGTTGGCCTATCAGAAGCAATTGGGAGACCCGAGAAGTGATTTGACACAATTGAATATCATCTCTAATGCACTCTATAAGAAATTGCTAGCCCCATTTGTGCAGGATCTCCCCCTTGAAAAGTTGCTGATCATCCCGGATGGCTTACTGCGGACAGTTCCATTTGAAGCGTTGAACACTTCCCAAAACCAGACCAAATACCTGGTTGAAAATACGGCTTGTAGCTATGCTAATTCCGCAACCCTTTGGATACAGGCACAAGCCAGCCCCGGATCCAGGCCCAAATTAGCTGCTTTTGCCCCAAACTTCACAAATCCCGGAAACACTGAACCCACTGAATTTTTACCGCTTATAGGCAACCAGCCGGAAGTGCAAAAAATCGCGACATTTTTTAAAGGTGACACCTTTTTAAATGAAGAGGCCAGTATAGACAGCTTTACGCAATTAAGTAGCGATCATACAATTATTCATCTGGCTACCCATGCCGTGGCCAACGACGAGACCCCGGAATATTCTTTCCTGGCTTTTACCCCTAACAAAATGAGCCCTTATCTGCTGTATGTGAATGATATTTATGCCCTTGAGCTGGCAGTAGACCTGGTTACCCTTAGTGCCTGCGAAACCGGGGTGGGAACCCTGCAAAAAGGAGAAGGCGTAATTAGCCTGGCCCGTGCCTTTTTCTATAGCGGCGCGAAGAGTTTGGTGTATACGCTGTGGAACATTAACGATACCTCCTCCTCTTCCATTATGGGTTCTTTTTATGAGAAACTAGCAGACGGAATGCCAAAAGACCTTGCGTTACAGGAAGCAAAAAAATCCTTTTTGGAGCATAACAAGGAAACGGCACTGGTTCATCCCTACTACTGGAGTGGCTTTATTATTCAGGGAAATACGCAGCCGTTAATGGTAAAATCATTCACCTCTTTCTATATATTGGGAATTGGTCTTTTTTTATGGATGCTGTGGTTCTTCCGGAAAAACTTATTGAAGCTGATCGAGTAATACTTTGGCCTTATCTTTTCTGTAAGAGCCATCCATGATCAAAGATTCTAGTAATGGAATAGCCTCTTTGGGCCTCTCTAATTTCACATAGCATAGGGCTGCATACCACAATGATTCCCGTTTAAAATTTCCATTAGAGCCAATAACCTCTTTAAATGATTCCAAGGCCTCAGGGGTATCTCCATTCGCCAGATACACCTGTGCCAGATAAAAGTCGGCATAAGGTATCTGCCCTTTGGCCTTGAGTTCCTGAAAATTGCGAAGTGCTGATTTGGTCTCATTGGTTTCATATGCTTCAAAGGCCAAGCGTTCCAGGCTTGTATCTTCCCCCTGGCCGCGCGTCATGGAATACACGGTATTTGGGTATTTCTCATAATTTGCCGTGTATAAGACCTCCATTTTGTCAGCACTCCCCACGCTGTAGAAATACCATCCAATGGCAAAGAGCAACGCCAGGGAAGCGGCGATTTGCAAGGGCCTCCAAAATGGCTTCCTGGGGGCTGCAGCTTGTGGTGCGCTGGTTTCAAAACCTTGTAACTTTTTCTTTAATACCTTCCTTTCCTTCTCCCGGATCACCTGTTTTACATCTTCTTCAAAAGTTAGTTGTTCCCTGAATTCGGGATCTTCTTCCAACAAAAGATCAAAGACTAGCTTTTCCTTGTCCGTTAGGGTACCTTCAAAATATTTAAATATCAGGGCTTCATTTTCCATTAGTTTCTTTGGGATTGTTCAATGGCCTCTTTTAATGTCTTCAAACATCTGGACTTCTGACTTTTTACAACATTCTCGCTATTATAGCCACCTGCTGCCATGATCTGTTTCACAGAGTATTTTTTGTAATAGAACATGGTGAGAATGGCTTTACATTTCTCCCCCAACGCTTCAAAAAAACGTTGAAGTAGTAGTTGTTCGGGTGAAAGTTCTTTCTCAATGATGTCAAAAGATTCCAACTCAATATCTTCATCCGTTACGGCGTATAATACATGGTCATTCTCTATTCTTTTACTGTTCTTGCGCAATCTTTCCATGATCTTGTATTTTCCTATGCTGATCAGATAGGTAGATACAGAACTCTTCAATTCTGTTAGCTTACCATGTTGGATATTCTCATAAAAAGCAATATAGGTGTCCTGATAAATATCTAACACATCTTCATCTCCCAGTCCGTATTTGCGGGCAAAATTCAGGAACAGTTCCCTGTTTCCCTCATATACTCCTTTAAAAGCCGAATCGGAACCATTCTTCAAAGACTCAAACAAGGCATTTTCCGATTGCTTTCCCATTTAATGTTTAAATGTCTGATTAGTTAACACTTAAATATAGAAAAATTAAGGTTGTTGTTAACCTTTTTATTGCCACTGCATAAATGGATATAACTTAAAATATAAAGAACATGAAAACAAACAAGATTACAACAGTATTTTTTTTAATGACATTTTTTCTATCGGGAATAGGGGTTTCTGCACAGTGTAATGAGATTAACATTGACAATATGACCAGGTCTCTGAAGGCGCTTATTGAACCTACTTTAAAAATCACCTTAGATCGAGATAATTCACAATTATCCCTATTGGGCTATAGCCAAAAATTTACCCTTCCTGCAGAAAATATCAGCAAAGCTGGTCGTGACTGGAGCTATTATGTACAGGATGTACGTTCGGATGATTCCAATCTTTATTTCGACAAAAATCGAAATCATTTTGTGATGGATATTCGGTTTGAAGGAGATGGGAGCGAAATAAAAGGAGTTTGCCCAGGCTGTATCCGTATGTCCAGGGATAGCAGGGCTCCCGACCTCAACTGGAAAGGCGCAAGGATTGCACGTTTGCGTTTTCGTCCGGTTCCCTTCGAAGGGTCTGTTACCTTGGAAGTTACCAGTGTAGAACTTTTTGGGGAATTTGACCTCAATGGTATCCTTGACGGGCTTTTCCCTAGAATGGTCCGCAATATGGAAAACAAGATCAAAAGAGAGATCCAAACCAATGCTCTGATCATTTTAAACAGAACCGACATCAAACGATCCATTGCAAATAATTTACGACCAATTTTAAGAGCGATGGGTATCACAGATGTCCGTAGAATTTCGCAATCTACCGATAGAAGAGATCTTTTATTTTGCAGATAAACCAAGAATGGAAAGCCGAGTTTAAAACCTCGGCTTTTATTAAATGCTGTATACTACTTATTGAATTTGTGCCTGAAATAGCTAATACTGATCCTGTGATAATTTTATACTACGATTAGTGTATTCCTAAAATTAAAAGGAACCGCTCACTCAGCTACCGTTTTGCGGTACTCAACAGTGAGCAGAGAATCTGAATTGGCTGTTGCCATATCCATTTGATGATCCGCTTCTGCAGTTTGCTGTTCAATGCGATGTTCTACCAGTAAAGGCTCATTTGCTTTTTCTGATTCATTCGCAGAAAAGAAAGTGCTTATGAGCACTCCGAGTAGACAAACACCCAACATAATACCTTTATGTAAAAATTGAGTTCTAATGTTTGACATGGTTGAAATTATTAAAGTTATTCATTGATATGCTACATACTAAAGACGAATATTTGGCCAAATTGTTACAGATATTCCGCTATAAAATTGCTTGTATCCCAATTATAGGTGTCTTTAAGTAGTTCTGAAAATGGTTCTACCGGAGATCTGCTTCAAAGAGTTTCGCGAAATGCAAGAGTAGTTTCTCCTGGACCTCTCCAAGGGGAATTTCGTTTCGCCCTAACTCCAAATTCAGGGAAGTAACCCCTTTCCCCTTGATCCCACAAGGGATCATCAGGTCAAAATAAGAAAGGTCCGTATTGACATTCAGCGCAAAACCGTGCATAGTAACCCATCTACTGGCACGTACTCCCATAGCACAGATCTTCCTTGCCAAAGGAGTGCCCACATCTAACCATACCCCGGTCTCTCCTTTAGATCGCTCCCCTTTTACCCCGTATTCCGCCAGGGTTAGGATCACCATCTCCTCCAGCAATCTCAAATATTTGTGGATGTCTGTAAAGAAATTGTCAAGGTCTAGTATGGGATAGCCAACAATCTGTCCGGGGCCATGGTAGGTAATGTCACCCCCCCTGTTGATCTTATAAAAAGTAGCGCCTTTGGCCTTTAACTGTGTCTCCCCTACCAATAAATTGGTCATATCCCCGCTTTTGCCCAGGGTATAGACATGGGGATGTTCTACAAATAAAAAATGATTGGGAGTTTCCGAGGCGACGCCTTCCCTCCTGTTCCGTATTTTCAGGTCCACGATCTCCTGGAACAATTGTTCCTGATAATCCCAGCAGTCTTTGTAGTCTTTAAGCCCCAGATCTTGTATGCCCACTTTTTTGTTCATAGGCCACAAAGATACGAGGATCAGTTGGGATTATTCAAAATGATAAGGGCCGCAATAACCCCCGGGACCCAGCCGCAAAGGGTTAGCAGAAAAACAATAATAAAGGAGCCGCAGCCTTTCCCGATCACAGATAAGGGCGGAAAGAGGATGGCGAGCAATACGCGTATAAAGCTCATTATTCTTTGATTTTGATTGATGTACCTATAAGACGCAGCTATATCCAAAAAGTTACGTTGCTGAACGAAAAAAATGTCGATGGTCTAATTCTTTTAAAGATTGATAGATTGGAGGTATGTAGCTATATTTGCAACTCTAATTTTGGTGTATGCAACTGTCTGAACAAGAAGTCATCCGGAGAGAGAAACTTTCCAAATTACGCGAAATGGGGATCAACCCATACCCTGCAGCCCTTTATCCTGTAGACACCATGTCTTCCCAGATAAAAAAGGAGTATGTGGAAGGGAAAGAAGTAGTGATCGCAGGCCGACTCATGTCGCGCCGTATTCAGGGAAAAGCCTCTTTTGCCGAATTGCAGGATAGCGAAGGCCGTATACAGGTCTATTTTAACCGTGATGAGATCTGCCCCGGAGAAGACAAAACGCTGTATAATGACATTTATAAGAAATTACTGGATATTGGAGATATCATTGGCGTAAAGGGTACTTTATTTACCACCCAGGTGGGGGAAAAAACCGTCATGGTGAAAGAATTTGTGATCCTCAGTAAATCGCTACGCCCCTTACCCCTTCCTAAAAAAGATGCAGAAGGCCATGTTTTTGATGAATTCAATGATCCGGAACAGCGTTACAGACAGCGCTATGTAGACCTGGTCGTAAATCCCAAGGTAAAAGAAACCTTTGTAAAAAGAACAAAGATCACTAATACTATCCGAAACTTTTTTAATGAAAAAGGCTATCTGGAGGTGGAAACACCCATCTTACAGCCTATTCCCGGAGGTGCAGCGGCCCGTCCTTTTGTGACCCATCACAATGCCCTAAATATCCCTCTTTACCTGAGGATAGCCAATGAATTGTACTTAAAACGTCTTATAGTAGGAGGATTTGATGGCGTCTATGAATTTTCAAAGGATTTCAGGAACGAAGGTATGGATAGAACCCATAATCCGGAATTTACCGTAATGGAACTCTATGTGGCCTATAAGGATTACAATTGGATGATGGATACCACGGAGCAATTACTGGAAAAAGTTGCCATGGAAGCCAATGGAAGTACACTTATCCCGGTTGGAAAGAACGAGATCAATTTTAAGGCCCCGTATCCAAGAGTCCCTATCCTTACCGCTATTAAAGATCATACCGGCTATGATCTTTCAGGGAAAAAGGAAAATGAAGTAAAAGAGATCGCCAAAAAACTTGGGATAGATGTAGATGACAGCATGGGATTGGGCAAGCTCATTGATGAGATCTTTGGTGAGACCTGTGAAAAGCACTATGTGCAGCCCACTTTTATCATCGATTATCCGAAAGAAATGAGTCCGCTTACCAAAGAACACCGGACGAATCCTTCACTAACCGAACGTTTTGAGCTCATGGTAAATGGAAAGGAAATAGCCAACGCCTATTCGGAGTTAAATGACCCCATAGACCAACGGGAGCGATTTGAAGAACAGTTACAATTGTCCGAAAAAGGGGATGATGAGGCCATGTTTATAGATCAGGATTTTCTCCGAGCCCTGGAATATGGGATGCCCCCTACCTCCGGTATCGGCATTGGTATAGACAGGTTGGTAATGTTAATGACCAACAATGCTTCTATCCAGGAGGTGTTGTTCTTTCCACAAATGCGCCCCGAAAAGAAGCCTTTGGAACTAAGTGAGAATGAAAAGATTATTCTGGGACATCTGAAAGCCCAAAATCCGGTGCCTTTAACCACCCTGAAAGAGAAGGCTGCCTTAAGTAATAAAGCCTGGGACAAAGGCATTAAAGGATTAACGGC
>NZ_JBATLB010000268.1:0-2987 GCF_049669965.1 Muriicola sp.
CCAAGCTTTGACAGAGATGGTGTTGCAGGATGGGGAACTCAGTCTGCTATTGACGACGCCGGAACACTGGCGCATCCTTACTCTACTTCAACCTCTGCCATACGAGCAGCTTTCCCGGAACTCGCAAATGCGCGTTACCCATGGAAGCCTTATGACAGTGTTGAAAAATTCTTTAAGCAAGGAGTGGTTCAAACTCACTCCGTGAATGTCAATGGATCTTCGGATGATGGTACTATGAGCTACAACATGAACTTTGGTCATTTAGATGATCAAGGGTTTACGCCAGGAAACAACCTCAGACGATATACCGTTGGTCTTGGAGGTAGAGCAGTATTATCTAATAAGATCACTGCCTCAGGAACCTTGAACTTTGCAAATACCAATTTCCAGTCACCACCCGTTGCGGCAAGTGAAGGTAACAGTGTATTTGGAACAGGGTCTTCTGTTTTTGCAAACGTATTTTATACACCTATTAGTGTGGACATCCAGGGATTACCATTTGAAAGTCCTGTAGATGGTTCTAGTGTATACTATCGTCAGAACAACAGTATTCAGCATCCACTTTGGACAGTTAAGAATTCCAAGACAGAGCAGGATACAAAACGTGTATTTGGTAATTTTGCCATGGTGTATGATATCAATGACAATCTTAACCTTACCTACCGATTTGGTTTAGATGTGTATAGTGAGAATAACATAACATCTCAAAACAAAGGTGGTGTAGGCGGTAGTGTGGCTGTCCAGAGTGGTATCCTTCAAACCTGGAATAACACCAACACTCTTTTTGATCATAACCTGATCCTAACAGGTCAGTACGAGATCTCTGAAAAAGTTGGTTTCAGCTTTAACGCCGGTGCCACTACCAGAAGTGAAAGATTCGATCAGAATGGTGTTGCCAGTTCAGGACAGCAGGTATTTGGAGTGTTAAGACACTTTAACTTCTCCTTGTTCGAGCCCATCCAATTCTTGAGAGAGCGTAACATTGCCGGGGTATACGGACAGTTAGATTTTGACTATGACCGTATGGTGTATCTTACATTAGCAGGAAGGAATGACTGGGTATCTAACCTGGCTCAGGACAACCGCGCCATCTTTTATCCTTCTGCCAGTTTATCTTTGATTCCAACGAAATTTATTCCTGGACTACAAAGTGAAAACGGTGTAAATTATATGAAACTTAGAGCTGGTTACGGAACATCGGCTAACTTCCCAACAGGATATCCTGTTGCCTCCACTCTAAACCTGGATACACAAAACTTCCAGGATGGGGATGGTAACAATACCGTGACCAACACAAGTGCCAATCTTTTAGGAAACCCTAATTTAAAGCCAGAGTTACTGGCAGAATTAGAATTTGGTATAGAAACCAGATTGTTCGGAAGCCGGGTAACTTTAGATGCCTCCTATTATACAAGGACTACACAAGATCTTATTATAGATCGTCCGTTAGATCCATCCACAGGTTTTACCACAACGCAAACCAACGTTGGGGAGATCAAGTCAGATGGATTTGAAGTAGACGCTACCTTAGCTATCTTTAGGGGTCAGGAAGCAGGTGATTTGGACTGGAGTTTAAATGCAAACTTTTTTACCAATGAATCTGAAGTAACAGATCTTGGATTGGATGCGGAAGATATCATTTTCGCAGGTTTTACTAACTTAGGGAACGCCGCTCGTGTAGGATCGCCTCTCGGAATTATGTTAGGTACAAGAGTTCAGCGTGATGCAGATGATAATTTCGTTGTTGATGCAAACGGTGATTATATCATCGAGAACGGTCTTTTCGAAATTGGAGATCCTAACCCAGACTGGGTATTAAACATTGGAAACAGCTTTAGCTACAAGAACTTTAATTTTAACTTCTTGTTCAACTACACCCACGGTGGGGATATCTATTCCAGAACTGCTTCCGTATTGATCGGTAGAGGTTTAACTACAGACGTGGTAGATCGTTTAAACACGTTTATTCTGCCTGGTGTAAAAGGAGATGGTTCACCTAACGATGTTCAGATCAACAACTCTACATTCTACTTTAACAACGTATTGTTCGGTCCGGATGAATTAGGGGTTTTCGATGGCTCTGTATTCAGGTTACAAGAAGTTTCTTTAGGGTACAGTGTTCCTACTAAATTCTTAGATAAAACACCATTTGGTTCCTTAAGCTTTACTGTTTCCGGATTCAATATGTGGTACGAAGCCATTAACCTTCCAAAGGGAACGAATTTCGATCCTAACGTGGCAGGAGTCGGTATTGGAAATGGTAGAGGATTTGATTATATTAACGGACCAAGTTCCAGAAGATACGGATTCAGTGTAAAAGCATCCTTTTAATTAAAATAAAAATTGATCATGAAAAACATATTTAAATATTTAAGTATTGGTTTGATCGGTGGAGTACTTTTCACTGGGTGTGAAACCACCAATTTAGACCTTACGGACGACCCGAATGCCCTGACACCTGCTCAGGCGGATCCTGACTTCTATTTGAATGAAGTTCAGGTACGATTCGCCAGAGTTGTTGAATCATTGGGAGAGACGGGTGCCGAGACAGTTAGAATGGAATGGATGGGTAGTAGAAACTACCAGAATGCCTATTCCCCTCAAAACTTTGATGGTACCTGGGAAGATGCTTACCAGGAAGTAATAAAGAACGGACGCGATTTAGCGCCTCTGGCAGAAGAAGCTGGCCTTGTACATCACCTAGCTATCGCCCAATTAATAGAAGCGTATACAATTACGCTATTGGTTGATTACTTTGGAGATATTCCTTATTCTGAAGCAATTGGTGGTGCGGATAATTTAAATCCGGCAGTAGATAGTGGTGCGGATATTTATGCGGCAGCGCTGGCTTTAACAGACCAGGCCATTGCCAATTTCAACGCAACGGCGCTTGCAGATCCAGACATCGATTTTTATTATGATGGAGATTGGGATGCATGGGTAAAGGCAGCTAATACGTTAAAAATGAGGTTACATCTTAATTTAGG
>NZ_JBATLB010000269.1:0-1971 GCF_049669965.1 Muriicola sp.
CCCAGGGACTAAATAACAGGAATACCAGGGTGATCAGCAGTCGGCTCCACATCTCCGTTTGATAGGTGATAGAGAGCTTGTTAAAATAATGATGTCCCTGATAGTTCCCTCTATTCACGCTCATAAAAAAGTATAAAGGGATTCCAAAGCCAAGTGCCACAAACATATAGGGAGTATTTGTCTGAAACAGCATTTGCAGATCTTTGGCAAAATAAACGAACAATGCGCCAAAAAACATTCCCACAATAATGGCTTGTTTGTAGATCCTGTTTAAGAAACGGTCCCAAACCTTTCCGGAAAACACTACGGCGAATTTTGTGGTTGTCAACTGAAATGTCATCCCCAGAAAGGACAAAACTAGCAGCAGCGTTACAAGAAGTGCAGCATCAGCATATGCATCCGGCCCCAACAATCTTCCCAGGATCAGGTTGTATAAATAGTTGCCACCATTAACGAGTAACACACTACCCATAAATACTTGTTCGGGGGTTAACTTTTTAAATAGAATTCTAATTGCCGTCATATCCGATTTTTAAAGATGTGTTCTAATGAGTAAGCGCTGTAATTGCTTGAATTTGTAAACACATTTATGAATTGTTTTGGTTAAGCGTTCTTTTAATTATTACCCCAAATATCTCCCAAGCTGACGTTTTTTAATTCCCGATTTAGACGGATGGCCAATTGCTGTAGACGAACGTACATTATCGCACTTCCGGTGCGGAACGGACTGCATTAACTTTACATAACCAAATAATAAGAAGGTGAGAAGCTCAAAAAATAGCTTCGTAAACCATCAAAAAATGCTTAACCTATGAAAGTTAAATTCTTATTACCCGTATTACTTTTCACGTCCTCTCTTATGAGCGGACAAAGAAGTATGAACGAAGGATTTGAATTATTGGAATCCGGATCATTTGAGGAGGCAGAAACCTATTTTTATTCGTATCTGGAAACAGACACGAATAACAAAACGGCCCAGATCTGCTACGGCAGGGCAGTGGGCTTAAGCGGGGAACCTACCAAAGCCATTGAATTATTTTCTGAGCTTCTTCAGAAATACCCATCAGATTTTGAGGTTCAGATCAACTATAACGAGGCCTACTTATGGGATAAGCAGTATAGCACTGCCAAACCGTTGTATGAAGAATTGGTAGCGAATAACCCCAGTAATTTTGGAGCTCTTTTAGGGTATGCGAACACTTTAAGTAATCTAAAAGAATTTAAATCGGCCCTGACTTGGGTCAATAAGGCATTAATGCTGCAACCGAATAACAGGAGTGCCAAGACCTCCAGGAAATATATCAAACTAGGTTTTGCCAATGACTACCTAACGGATAAGCAGTACGATATTGCGGAGCGAATGCTGAAAGATATCTTTACCGATTTTCCTGAAGACAAAGAAACCTTGCTAAATCTTGCCAATCTGTATTTGATCACCAAGAATACTGCTAGTGCAAAAAGCACTTATGAAAGAATGGCTAAGTCTGCGGCAGATTCTATTGTTGCACTAAATGGCATTTCCCTGGCAGCACATACAGGCAAGCAAGACAAAGAGGCTTTAAACATCGCCAGGACTGCCATGAGTAAAGTTGCCTCTGTAAATGATACTGTTATAACGAACAGGACTAATGAACGGTATATCCAGGCCCTGATCTGGAATAGCAAGTATAAGGAAGCAGATAAACAAATAGACAGTTTGGAAAGAAGAGCGCCTAAACAAAATTGGATAAAAGCGCTCAGAGCAACCTTGGGAATGTATACAGCCGATTTTAAGACCAGTCTGGATTCATACGATGCTATTCTGTTAGATGATAGTACATCTTTTGATGGGAATCTGGGAAAGGCAAATGCCTTGTTTGCTTCCGATAGGATCATCCCTGCTTATGAGGCGGCCTATAAAACATTGTCGCATTACGAAAACCAGGCTGATGCCCAGGGATTTATTGAAAAATTGAATTCACTACATACACC
>NZ_JBATLB010000270.1:0-6586 GCF_049669965.1 Muriicola sp.
TTCTCCGGAAGTCTGTTGGCGGCAATTGAGATAAAAACAATGTTGTCTATCCCTAAAATAATTTCTAGAAATGTTAAGGTTAATAACGCTATTAAGCCATCCGGACTTGTAAGAATATCAAACATAATCAGTTGACTTTAAAGGCAGTACCACGCGATTTCTTTGAGCTTCCAACCAGGCCGTATTCAAAGGTGTAGGAACTGTCTGTCGTAGACAGGATTTTCATATGAATGGATTTTTCTTCGGCAGGCGTCTTTGGATTTATTTTCTTTACGACGTATTCGCAATCATTGATCCATCTGATGGATGAGGTATCCGCTTTTTCCTGATAATAATCTATTTCAATGCTCTTCCTGCGTATAAAAGTAGTGGTTTGTTCGTTCTCTCCAACAACGGTGGTAAAACGGAATTCTCCTTCTTTAAAATCATTACAATTCCTTGGTGGATTATAACAGGCAGCTGCCATCCCTAAAAAAACAAGTCCAAAAATTCGCATCTTCATCATGGGTGCAAAATAGTGAATTATCGCCATTTTGCAGTAGGAGTTTAGGAGGAACTTACTTTGGGGACGTACCGCCGGGTTCAAAGGTCTCAAAGCTTCCGTCTGTGTAAAGAACAAGGATCTTTTGAATGACTCGCTCCTGGTTGGTTTGCTGGTGGCCTGGCATTGTTGGCAAAGGAAGTGGAGTGGTAGTATCCCTTTTTGTAGGAAACACCCCTTTTCCGTTCAAGAGCCAATAAAGATTTACTTCCGGATATGATTTCACCACTTTCATGACGAATTCCAAACTTGGTTTGTTTCGCCCGGTCAGCAAATGTGAAATACTAGATCGTTGCACCCCAATTTTATCGGCAAAAGAGGAGGCCGAAAGATTGTAAAAAGAAAGGATCTTCTCTAGCCGGTGTACAAATTCTTCTGAGTTTACCATTGTAATTTTAAAGACTGTTAATTTTTGTATACAAGAGAACCAAAATTCATTAAATACATATAGTAATACTTTTAATAAGTGTTTTTATATAATTGATATTAAATGATATAAGATACAATATTAAAATTGCTTAACAATTGTATACATATGTATACTTCTACCCCCGATACTGACTACTAATATGTACACAAATGTAATTATTTAAATAACAATTGTAATTAAAATAGATGCTACTTTTGCAAGAGTATCAATGCACCCTGAATGGATATAGACCAGGAATATTTAAATATAAAGGTGGCTGCCGTAGGCGGTCGATATCTTCACAGAGACCACATTCTTCCGGTCTTGCAAAAATTACAAGCCGATTGTAGAGTGGAGACCTTGGGATATTCGGTTAATGGACTTCCTGTAGAAAAGATTAGGATGGGGAATGGACCCGTGAAAATCTTAATGTGGTCGCAAATGCACGGCAACGAATCTACCACTACCAAGGCGGTGTTAGATCTGCTTATGGCCATGAACTCCGGGTACGGTAATGCCAGTGAACTTTTAAATAAGCTAAGCCTGGAGATAATCCCCATATTAAATCCGGACGGGGCGCTGAGTTATACCAGGGTAAATGCGAATGGGATAGACCTGAACAGGGATGCTCAGGATAGAACGCAGCCCGAGAGCAAGATCCTGAGGGCTGTTTTTGAAAAATTTTCTCCGGACTTCTGTTTTAATTTACACGATCAGCGTACCATTTACAGCGCAGGCAAGGATAAAAAACCGGCTACGCTTTCTTTTCTGTCACCGGCAGCGGACCCCAAAAGAACCGTCACGGAAAGTAGGTTGAAGGGAATGAGGCTTATTGCGGCCGTACATAAAGAATTGCAGCGGGTAATCCCCGGACAGATTGGCCGATATGATGATTCCTTCAATGCCAATTGCGTTGGAGATGCCTTTCAGATGCTTGGGACACCCACGGTGCTATTTGAAGCGGGCCATTTTCAGGGAGATTATGAGCGAGAGACAACAAGGAGGTTTGTCTTCTTAGCGCTGTGGAAAGCCCTGGAACTAATTGCTACCGATTCGCTCGTTTCCAATAGTGAAAAAGCCTATTTATCCATTCCGGAAAATAAGAAGTATTTTTTCGATATCCTTATAAACAATGCACATTTATTAGACGGGCAACCAAAGGACATAGGCGCCTTAGGGATTCTTTACCAGGAACAACTGCAAGACGGGGCCATTATTTTTAAACCAACGGTTGAAAGAAGGGGTAATCTTGAAGGGTACTATGGCCATGTTACCTATGATTGTGCAAAACCTGATGAATTACTTTTGTTACGGTCAGATTACGCGCGTGCTCATTTACTACATTTTAATTAAAAGAAGGATTCCCTGAATATTTTGCGTATATGTCAAAATAAGATCTATTTTTTTACATATATTTTCTTAATTGTTTATTTTTGCTAAAAATTATCGCAAAATGGGCAAAGTAAAATTAGATGAGATAGATCACCAGATCCTGGATATGTTAATAGACAATACCCGGACGCCTTTTACGGATATTGCCAAGAAATTACTAATCTCTGCCGGTACTGTGCACGTTCGTGTGAAGAAAATGGAAGAGGCAGGTATTATACAGGGTTCTTCTCTTACCTTGGATTATGTAAAACTTGGCTATTCCTTTATTGCGTATGTAGGGATCTTTCTGGAAAAGACGCATCAGACCAAATTTGTATTAGAGAGGCTGAATCAAATTCCAAATGTCACTGTAGCGCATATCACTACAGGAAAATTCAATATTTTTTGTAAGATCCGAGCCAAGGACACCAATCACGCAAAGAATATCATTTTTAAGATAGATGATATTGATGGCATCAGTAGAACTGAAACGATGATATCCTTAGAAGAAAGTATCAATGATAAGAAAAGATTGATGCATACAATCTTCAATGAACTATAGGAAATAGTGCGATAACAGTAGATCAACCAAATTAACCACTTGCGGTATACCATGAAAACATCTCAGCTAAAGGACCACGAATACAATCCTTATTACAAAACCTATATTGAGGCCCTGGGGGAAGTTACCTTAATGGATACCTTGCGGAAACAACTAAAAAATTACCCTCAATTTATAGGAAGTATTCCACAAGAAAAGCTACCCTATAAGTATGCGGAAGGAAAATGGACAGTAGCGGAGGTATTGGTGCATGTGCTCGATACAGAAAGAGTCTTTCAATACAGGGCATTGCGATTTGCACGTAAAGATGGTACGCCACTTCCGGGATTTAGTCAGGACGACTTTGTTCCCAATTCGGGAGCAAATTCACGAAGTATTGAATCGCTTATAGCGGAATATAAAGCTATCAGGAAATCTACAATTTCTTTATTTGAAACTTTTGATGAGCCTACCCTAAAATTAAAAGGGGTAGCCAGTAATTCGCCGATGAGTGTTAGGGCCATGGGATTCATTATGTGTGGTCACCAGAAGCATCATCGAAATATAATTAGAGAGAGATATTTATAGACCTAGTCTAGTTCTTCCTCACTTTCAAATTCGGCTTGCATATCTAGTTCGATTACCGGCTCTTCTGTTTCCGAAGGAACATCTTCCTCTATTTCATTCACCACATTATCATCAAAATTGGCAATAAAATGTGAAAGGCTCTGGCTGATTTTTACCAGATAAAGAGCATCCTCGGTTCTTAATTCAACAGCTTCAATGAATTCCCCTTTATGGTTCTTAAAAGCTACAATATCCTCATCCCCATAACCATTAGGATAGGAATCGAGTAAACGGGTGATTAATCTGTTCTCTAATTTTTTGTAATCGATTAAAATTCGTTTCATAGGTTGGTTATTTATCCCTTTGGTTAGACTAAGGTTTATAATCAATCCTAAACTATACTATTTTCCTGCAGAAGAAAGGAAAGAGTTGTCAATGCCAGTATTTAGTATATGAAGCACCTATTCTTCGTAGTATGCGAACGCTTCATCAAATAAGTTTGATGGTACTTGTTGATCTATGACCGCCTCACCAATGCGTTTTAGCAGAACAAAATTAACCTGTCCATGAGAATTTTTTTTGTCAAATTTCAATAGTTGAAGAATGGCCTTGATGTCTTGTTCTTTAAAGGAAACCTTTTTATATCGTTCCAGGATGGTGTGTTTAATGTCCTCTAACTGGTGCTTCCCAAGTCCGGTTAGCTTAAAGGACAGGAACGCTTCTAAAATCATGCCCACCGCGATGGCCTCCCCGTGTAAAAGGGCATTCTTTTCATCCATTTCTAAAAAATACGATTCAATCGCATGACCTAAGGTATGCCCAAAATTAAGGACCTTTCTAAGATTTTGTTCGGTAGGGTCCTGAAGAACGATGGTGTTTTTTATCTGGATCGATGTATAAATTTGGGGATGTAAGGTTTCTATCGAGGTCAAACCTTTAAGTTCACTCCAATATCCTTCGTTTGTAATTAACCCGTGTTTCAGCATTTCTGCAAAGCCACTGCTTTGCTGCCTTTTATTGAGCGTTTTAAGAAAATCGACCACTACCAGCACCATTTCGGGCTGATTGATCACTCCGATCTGGTTTTTTAGGGGCCCAAGATCCACACCGGTTTTACCGCCAATAGACGCATCTACCATGGCCAGCAGGCTGGTGGGGACATTTATAAAATCTATGCCTCTTTTAAAGGTAGAGGCAATAAATCCGCCCAGATCTGTAACCACACCGCCTCCAAGATTGATCAAAAGGCTTTTTCGATCAGCATCTAGCTCAGACAGGGCATGCCAGATCTGAACGCAGGTTTCAATTGTTTTATGGGTTTCACCTGCTTCCATTTCAATAATCTCCAGATCTGTTGTAGTTTCAACGGAAGAAAGGAACAATGGAAGGCAATCTCTATGGGTATTTTCGTCCACCAGAATAAAGATCTTCGAGTAATTCTTTGCTTTGACTAACTCGTTTAGGGCAAGATAGGCCCTAGTATCAAAATAAATGGCATATGAGTCTGTAAGGATCGATTCCATGAATTTTTGGATCAATTTAAGTAATATGCCCACAAATTAAAGGCTATTTTTTAGCAAATGGATATAAATTCAAAGATTATCTTTGGAACGTAATAAAATAACATAGATGCCGCAAATATTTGAGGATACCCAAACTGCCTTTGCACTTAAATCTGATGCCGAACTAGAACGCGCTTATTTTCTATTTAAATTAATAGGGAATCAGCCCTTGGTTAAGATAGGCGCCGCCGTCACCAATTTTGCCATTAAGAGCCATTTGCCTGTTGAGGGGTTGATCAGGGCCACTGTTTTTGATCATTTTTGTGCGGGAATTAATGAGAAAGACTGTATGCCTACCGTTGATAAATTGTGGGTCAAAGGAGTGTCTTCTGTACTCGATTACTCGGTAGAAGGGAAGGATACCGAAGATCCATTAGACAATGCTTTGGCGGTGACCTTAAATATTCTCGATTTCGCAAAGGAGAAAGAGGCAATGCCCTTTGCGGTTTTTAAACCTACCGGTTATGGCCGTTTTATTCTTTTTGAAAAAAAGGGCGCAGGCAAACCATTTAGCGCTTCCGAAAAGAGCGAATGGGACCGAGTGGTAAAAAGATTTGAAGCAACGTGTAAAAAAGCACATGATCTAAATGTGAGCCTTTTAATAGATGCAGAAGAAAGCTGGATGCAGGATGCTGCCGATGAATTGGTGGAAGAAATGATGCGCAAATTCAACAGGGAAAAAGCGGTTGTCTTTAACACCATTCAGTTGTATCGCTGGGACAGGCTGGAATATCTTAAAAAATTACAAAAGAAAGCAGCACAGGAAGGCTTTAAAATTGGCATAAAGGCAGTGCGTGGTGCCTATTTGGAGAAAGAGAATGAGCGTGCGGAGGAAAAAGGCTACAGATCGCCTATTTGTAGTTCCAAACAAGAGACAGACGAGAATTTCAATAAGACCATCAGCTATATCCTGGAACATTTAGATACCATTTCACTCTTTGCCGGGACGCATAATGAAGAGAGTTCCTGGTTACTTATGCAATTAATGGAAAAGCATCAAATTAATCCTAACGACAGCAGGATCTGGTTTGGACAATTATTAGGAATGAGCGATCATATATCGTTCAATTTAGCAGCTGCAGGATACAATGTCGCTAAATACCTGCCTTTTGGTCCGGTAAGAGATGTAATGCCATACCTCATTCGCAGAGCTGAGGAAAACACTTCGGTTGCAGGGCAAACCAACAGGGAACTGGAGTTGTTAAAAAAAGAGCGTAAAAGAAGGAAAATTTAAGCATAAAGCAGGATTATTACCCAACAACCTACCCCGGGCTTGGTGTCTTACCTGGTCTATATACAAGTATTCAAAACGTTTCTTCTAAGGGACCACAAGAAACATTCCGAAAGCTTCGCTTTGTATTTTTTTGAATCCGTCCGTTTTCTAAAAAAGAGATATTGAAGCAGATTTAATCTTGCTTCTCTCGTTTCCATAAATTTACCCTGCATATGATAGCACGAAAAGGGGGTAGGTATCTGTAAACTTTTATATATTTATAAAACAACCAATCAACCAACCACCAATTGAACTGGATTGCCATTATAAATTTTTTGCTCATTGCCGGGGCTATTCAAGGCTTTATCTTTTTTGTGGTCAC
>NZ_JBATLB010000271.1:0-14179 GCF_049669965.1 Muriicola sp.
ATCATACAGAGATCCACACCAGTGAATACGGTAATAATATGCTGGCAATGAATACTACAGATGCTACAAAACCTTCTCCCAAGTTTCAACCCACAATAGGAAAAAAGCTAGAGGCTAAAATAGACTCTTCTTTACTGAGCTTTCAAAATTCTCTTTCGAAGGTGGTAAGAACTGTGGAATGTGAGGAGGCACAGGTGTTTGTAATGGGCATCTATGAGCGCTGTGAATTGGAACTGCTAAAAGAAAACCTGACCGAAGGAAAGCGCTATTACAATTTAAGGACCAAAGAAATAGCTGCCAAAGCCCTGCAGGAGCTTGCAAATAATTGCCCGGACAAGCCGTAAACAAAATACACTCCCGGTTCATTAATACTTTATTTACTGGCAAATAATTTCACATCCTCTTCGGTGATCTCATCACTTCCAAGAATGGTGAGTCGCTCCACTACATTGCGCAATTCTCTGATGTTCCCTGTCCAGTCATATGCCTTCAAAAGTTCGAGGGCCTTTTTGGAAAACTTTTTCGGAGTAGTTCCTTGTTCCGCTCCTATTTTTTCCGAAAAGTGTTCTATCAACATTGGGATATCATCTCGTCTTTCATTTAAAGAAGGGACTTTCACGAGGATCACTGCCAATCTGTGGTAGAGATCTTCCCGGAATCTGCCCTCTTCAATCTCTTTGCTAAGATCCTTATTGGTAGCTGCTACCACCCGTACATCTACGCTAATATCTTTATCAGATCCTACGCGCGAAATTTTGTTCTCCTGCAATGCCCTGAGAACCTTTGCCTGGGCAGAGAGACTCATGTCCCCAATCTCGTCCAGGAAGATGGTGCCTTTATTGGCTGTTTCGAATTTACCTGCCCTATCCTTTATCGCGGAGGTAAAAGCACCTTTTACGTGGCCAAATAGTTCACTTTCTATGAGTTCAGAAGGAATGGCGGCACAGTTCACCTCTACAAAGGGAGCCGCATGGCGTTCACTTTTCTCATGGACCCAGTGCGCAACTAGTTCCTTCCCTGTTCCGTTAGATCCTGTAATAAGGACCCTGGCATCTGTAGGTGCTACTTTTTCAATGATCTCTTTGATACCGGTGATCTCAGGGCTTTCGCCAATCATTTCATAATTCTTGCTGACCTTTTTTTTAAGGATCTTGTTTTCGATCACCAATTCCTTTTTATCCAAAGCATTTCTCACCGTAGTAAGCAACCGGTTTAGATCCGGGGGTTTCGAAATATAGTCGAATGCCCCTAAGCGCATCGTATTGACGGCTGTATCCAGATCACCATGGCCCGAGATCATAATAAAAGGGATCTCAGGTTTAATTTTTCGGGAAGCTTGCAGTACTTCCACCCCATCCATTTTAGGCATTTTAATGTCACAAAGTGCCAGGTCGTAATCGTTCTTTTTGATCATTTCCAGGCCTTTTTGGCCATCTTCTGCTTCTGCTAATTCATAGCTGTCATTTTCTTCGGATAGAATTTTAACCAATACCCTGCGGATGGCGGCTTCATCTTCAATAACTAGTATTTTTGGCATGTTTTTATGCTATTTAATTCCTTGTCTTGTGTGCGTTTCGATTACAACCATACTTGTCAAAAACGGTGCCAAGTATCAGTGACCTATTCCCAATACAAATCCTGTCTCCTGCTTTTTCTTTATTCCTTTTTGGATGATTCTCCTCCGGTTGTGGCATTTTGATGTAGAAAAGGACGCTGTTGAAAAACATGAACATCTCGCTGAGGAAACGGAATAGTAATTCCATTACTCCTGAATTGTTCATCAATTTTGTACCGCATTTCACTTCGCATCTTGGGTACAGCAAAACTATTAGAAATAAAAAAATTAAGAGAAAAGATCAAGGCAGAGTCACCAAAATCATCGAACTGTACAAAAGCCTCAGGAGATTTTAGGACTCCTTTCTGTTGGGTCCCCACATCTACCAATATTTTGGTAACCAATTTCACATCACTCCCATATGCTACCCCTACAATAAGTGATTCTCTAGTCATATTGTGATTCTGGGTATGGTTGTAAATAGTATTGGTTAAAAAGATATGATTAGGAATGATGATCACCTTGTCATCTCGGGTAATGGCCCTGGTGCTTCTAAGGCGTATTTCAAAAACCTTGCCTACCTTACCTTCCACTTCAATGATATCACCCACATGTATGGATTGATCCAGGATCATAAGGATACCCGAGATTATATCCTGAAAAAGATTTTGAAGCGCAAACCCCAGACCCACGAACAGGGCAGCCGAGGCGGTTAAAAGAACAGTTAGGTTTACTCCAGAGGTATGGAGAATAATGATGATGACTAAGATGTAAAAGAGATACTTTAAAAAGGAAAAGATACTTACGAACTTATTTTTATCGGATTCTGGTAATTTTTTAACCACCACATTATGAATGATCCGAAGCAGATAGGTCACTGCGATCACGGAGATCACAATACTAAGAAAGGTACCCACAGTGATGTGAATACTCTCACTATCATATAATTGATAGGACATAAAATCGTTCAAATTTGACAATATGTTCTTCAGCTTTTCCATCTTAATATTTTAACCATTTAAACAATTCCTTGTAACTCGGTTTTTTTCCGTACATAAGGATTCCTACCCTGTAGATTTTTGAGGCCAGCCATACAATTCCAATAAAAGTCCCAATCAACAAAGCAATGGATAGGACTAATTGCCAGATAGGTACTCCTCCATCGCCTATTCCACCGGGAAGGCGCATAAGCATAACGATGGGCGAGGTAAGCGGAAAAAGGGAAAACCCAACAGCTATAGGTCCGTGGGGATTTCCAAAAACAGAAAAGAATCCGACATAGATGGCCAGCATTAGCGGTAAAATGATCGGAAATATAAATTGTTGAGTGTCTGTCTCATTATCTACTGCTGCTCCTATAGCTGCATAGATAGAGCTGTATATAAGATATCCCAGCACAAAATAGATCATAAAAAAGAAGATCAGCATAGCCCAGGGAATTTGTAAAAGCTCATTGGCGTATAGTTGCATTTCGTTAACCTCTGAAGGCATGGTAGACATGCCGTTCATTGCAGATGGCAAGACAGCCGAATCCTGAATTCCTGTGGTCTCCAATCCAAGGAAAGACATAACCACCAACAGCAATAAGGTAGCAGAAAAAATCCAGATTGCAAACTGTGTTAAACCGGCAAGGGATGTGCCAATGATCTTTCCCATCATCAACTGAAACGGTTTTACGGATGAGATGATTACCTCAATGATCCGGCTCGTCTTTTCTTCGATGACACTACGCATTACAAAGCCCCCGTAAATAATGATAAACATCATTATCAAGTACCCAAAGCCGCCACCAATAAATGCTTTAATTTCATTGATCCCCTTTACATTTTGCACGCCTTCAAATGTTTCTGTCTGCAACTGAAATCCAGATTCAATAGTTTCAAAATCTTGAGCAGAAACGCCAAGTTCTATTAGTTTTTCTTGTCTTAGTCGCTCCTGAAAAACCCCGTCGAGTTTACCTATTACGGAAGAATTGGGCGCTTCTTGGGTGAAAAAATAAGCCCTTTTGGCAACCTGTTCTACCGTATTGCCTGCAGGTATGTACAAGAGTCCGTAATAGTTAAGTGCCAATGTAGAATCTTTGGCTTCTTCCAGGGAAAGATCTTTTAAAAGTATGTAAGAGGTCTGGTCCGTAGAGCCAAAATCTGTTGAGAAAAAGGGGCTGTCATTTAATACGGTAATCACCCTGGTCTCACTGTCATTGATCTTTGTAAGATAGGCGATGAGAACCACCATGGCCACCATTAAAACTGGACTTAAAAAAGTCATTATCACAAACGACTTGTTCCTCACCTTTGCCAGGTACTCTCTTTTTATGATCAATCCTAGTTTACTCATAGACAGATTTACTTTGTACCGTTTTTATAAAAATGTCGCTGGCCGAAGGAATGGTCTCCACAAAATTATGGACGGTTCCTTTGGATGACAAATGAGTTAATAAAGGACGTGTATCCTCAGTAGGCAATTGAATTTGAAACTGCAGTTGCGCTTCTTTTCTGTTGAAGGCTGAAGAGGTTATCTGAAACTTCTCTGTCAGTTCTTTTAGAAAGGTCTCTCCTTCCTGAATGGCCATCCCCACTGTATAGATGTTGTTCTTGTATTGCTTTTTTATATCTGAAAGTTTGCCGTCCAGGATCTTTTCTGCATTGTGCAGTAATGCAATATACTCACAGAGCTCTTCAACAGATTCCATACGGTGGGTTGAAAATATGATAGATGTTCCGCGTTCCTTCAGTTGCAAGATCTCTTCCTTAATAATGTTGGCATTTATGGGATCGAAGCCACTAAAGGGTTCATCAAAAATCAGCAACTTAGGCTCATGTAATACAGTTACTATAAATTGAATCTTCTGCGCCATCCCCTTGGACAACTCCTGTATCTTCTTATTCCACCAGTCTCCAATTTCCAGTCGCTCAAACCAGAAGCGCAATCTCTTCTTTGCCTCTTCCTTTGAAAGACCTTTTAACTGTGCCAAATACAACACCTGTTCTCCCACCTTCATACTTTTATACAGTCCCCTTTCTTCTGGCAAATACCCTATCTGTGAAATGTGTTCTGCCTTAAGCGGTTGCCCATTAAAAAATACACGACCACTATCTGGATATGTAATTTGGTTGATGATGCGAATAAGTGTAGTCTTTCCAGCTCCATTTGGACCTAGAAGCCCATAGATACTATTGGCAGGGATTTCAAGAGAGACATTTTTAAGTGCAAAGTGTGGACCGAACTGTTTAGTAATCTGCTCGGCGACCAAAATAGAATTCATGTACGCAATTTTTTCAAAGATATAGAATTGAAAGAAAAGACTTTTGGGTTTAAAAATTATTATGAGCCACAATGACCACAAATACATAAAAATGCACGATCGCATGAAAATTAGGGAGTTTAAGATGATTTCATTGCCGTAATTTTCAAATAGGGCTCAGCATTTAGCTGGAATATTTCACAACGTACCCTTTAAAAAAGCAAAACCCACCCTTACAGAAATAAGGATGGGAAAAAAATTGCTATGAAAAAGAAAATTAATATTGGTTACCCAATATCACTCCAAATATACGTTTTTTATTTAAAATCAAATCTTTATTCAACTAAGAAAACATGTCTTTTACTTTTTCAAAAAATGATTTATCTGATTTTTCCGGCCTGGGCTCAAAGTTTTCGTTCGTACTCATTTTCTCAAAGAACTCTCGTTGTTCTTTGTTTAATTCCTTTGGGGTCCAAACATTTACATGGACTAAAAGATCTCCACTTCCGTAGCCGTTTATGTTATTGATTCCTTTGCCGCGTAAGCGCAAGATCTTGCCAGACTGTATCCCAGCTTCAAGTTTGATCCTTACTTTTCCACTCACCGTATCAATTTCTTTGGAAGTCCCTAAGACCGCATCCGAGATGCTGATATACAGGTCATAGTGCAAATTGTCTCCTTCCCTTTTAAGCGTATCATGCTCTATGGTCTCAATGGCCACCAGGAGGTCGCCAGGAACACTATTTCCCGGAGCCTCATTTCCCTTTGCACTCACCTTTAGCTGCATGCCTTCTTCAACTCCGGCAGGAATTTTAATAGATACCGTTTCTTCAGACATTATTAGCCCCTGGGCATCTGCATCTGCTGGTTTTTTGTCTATCATTTGTCCACTTCCCCCACAGGAAGAGCAAGTAGCTGCGGTCTGCATCCTTCCTAGAATGGTGTTGGTAATCTTGGTTACCTGGCCGTTTCCGTTACAAGTTGCACAGGTTTTGTAAGTAACACCCGGAGCCTGTATCTTACGCCTTACCTTTACTTTCTTTTCGACCCCATTAGCCACTTCTTCAAGGTCTAGCTTTACCCGTATTCTGAGGTTGGTTCCTTTTACGCGTCTCTGCCCACCTCCAAAACCTCCAAAACCTCCAAAACTACCGCCAAAAGCACTGCCAAAAATATCTCCAAACTGACTGAAAATATCTTCCATGTTCATGCCTCCACCTCCAAAGCCACCACCTTCAAAGGCTGCATGACCGTATTGGTCATATCGGGCACGTTTATCCGGATCGCTTAAAACCTCATAGGCCTCAGCTGCCTTTTTAAACATTTCTTCTGCTTTTGCATCTCCCGGATTCTTATCAGGGTGATATTCAATTGCCTTTTTGCGATAGGCTTTTTTTATATCAGCCGCGGAAGCAGATTTGCTAAGTCCCAAAATTTCATAAAAGTCTTGCTTCATGTTCCTGTTTTAATTGCCTACCACCACTTTTGGGTGCCTTATGACCTTATCTCCGAGACGATAGCCTTTTTCAACGACGTCAATAATTTTTCCTTTTAATTTTTTACTTGGTGCAGGGATCTGTGTAATTGCGTCGTGTATCTCAGGATCAAAACCGTCACCTTCTTTAGCCTTTATTTCCTCCAGCCCCTTGTTCTTAAGTGTTTCCCTAAACTTGTTATAAATAAGTTCCACCCCTTTAAAAAGATCCTTTTCAGAGGTTTTTGCTAACTCTTTCAATGCCCTTTCAAAATCGTCCATTACAGGCAATAAAGAAGTTATCACTTCCTGCCCGGCGGTTCTGAAAAGATCTACACGCTCTTTGGATGTGCGTTTTTTGTAATTCTCAAATTCTGCGAAAAGTCGCAAAAATTTATCTTTTTCCTTTTGCAACTCCAATTCCAGTATTTCTTCTTTGGAAGCCGTTACCTCCTCCTCCTCCTCTTCGTTTTCGCCTTCAAAACCATCGGTTTCCGGATCACGGGATTGTTCCTCGTCCTGAGATAAAACGTCTTTCATCTCATCCATTTCTTCTGTTCTTTCTTTTTTACTCATTTCTGATCGTTTATTTCAAACAATTCTTCCTGGGGTATCTTAGAAGATGGCAAAAGTACTGCCATTTATTTAAAAATGTCAAAATGTCACAAAAAAACATCCTATAAATAGGATGTAAGTAAGCTTTTGATCTTAGCGATTTGGATTAAACGAATTCCTTTAGAATTGCATCACTGGGTTCTTGTGCCTTGTGGAATATACTCTCAAGGGCGTTACAGATATTTTTGTGATAGAATTCGAACCCCTCTTCTTCTATTTTCTTGCTGCTCACCCTCTGACTTGCAAATAATACGTAAGACATGTCGCCGAGCACCAATTGCATCACCCCTCTTGGGATATTAGGAAGTATCAATGGCCTATTGAGAACCACTGCAATTTCTTTGGTCAGTTTTGTATTGGTTACAGGATTGGGGGCTACCCCGTTGAAAACTCCTTGTAATTCTTGATCGATCACAAAAAGGAATTGGCGTGCCAGATCCTCAATATGTATCCATGACTGCCATTGTTCTCCACTCCCAAAGGCTGCGCCAACGTAGTATTTTATAGGTTTTGCCATAGCAGGCAATGCTCCTCCCTCTTGAGAGAGCACCAGACCAATTCGTATCGCAGCCACCGAAAACTTTAAATTATTAAATAAGCTGATTTCTTCTTCCCACTTCGAAACAACTTCGCCAAGAAAACTGCTATCAACATCTGTTATATCTTCTGTGTAGTAACGGTCTAATGAATTGGGATATATTCCAATGGCAGATGCCGAAACAAAGGACTTTATTGAGCTAACTTTTAAATTTTCAATCCCCTTTCTTAGGGTTTGCAAGCTATCCAATCTACTTCTTAAGATCTTTTTTTTGTTTGTTTTGGTCCAACGTTGTGAAATGGAGGATCCTGCGAGATTGATCACGGCGGTCACACCTTCAAAACAGTGCATATCTATCTCACCTTTTTTAGGATCCCAATGAAATCCTTTGAACCCTTCTTCTTTCTTTATTTTGCCTTTTCGTGTAGTAAGGTAATGGACTGCAATATTCTGTTCTCGTAATTTTTGCGTAATTGCCTGGCCTATCAATCCTGTAGCCCCTGTGATCAAAACGCTCATGCTCTTCTTTTTTTTGTAAAGATATTTGTTTTATGACGGAGATGATCAGGGTTTATATTAGGTTTAACAGTATTGTTTAACGATCGTTATATGGCCCCCTTAGTTATCGTTGCGACTTTTTTAATCGCACGTAACATTTCACGCTTTCCTGGTGGGCCCGGAAGTCTTTCCACTTGGAAGCCAACTGCCTGCATTGCGCGTCTAACACTACCTTTAGCCGCATAGGTGACCAGAATTCCATCGTCCTTCATGGCCTTAAACATAGTCCTAAATATCTCTTCCGTCCATAATTCGGGTTGAACCCGTGCCCCAAAAGCATCAAAATATACCAGGTCATAGGCTTCTATATCTTTAATATCTTTAAAGCTTTTTTGTTGTTTACACAATTTAAAATACGGTGTGATTTGTGTTTCGACCTCCCAGGGTACGGCGTGCATTTGCAGGAAGAACTCCCTGAATTCTTCCGCTTTCAGTTCCGATATGTAATTTAATTGGTCTAATTCGGCCGACACAACCGGGAATTTCTCTACCCCTGTGTAGTCTATTTCAATTCCCCTTGCTTTTGCTTCGAGCAGGGTAATCAAAGCATTTAAACCTGTACCAAAGCCTATTTCCAGGATAGAAACACTATTTTTTTTGATGACAGTAAGACCCTGATCCACAAAAACGTGATAGGCTTCACGGATGGCCCCGTGTTTTGAATGATAGTGTTCATTCCAGGTATCCAAATGAATGGTACTGGAACCATCGGCAGTGGTGATGATCGTCCGCTTCAACCTATTGCTTTAAAAGCACACCTTCCGCAATAAAGCTTTGAGTAATTTTTGGACTGTCAATCTTCTGAAGCTCTTCTTCTGAAGCTCCTCCATCCTTTGCATAGTGCTGTTGATCTTCTACGCTCATACTCTCGATAAAACCCTTCCCGTTAAGGGCTACTTCTTTCCCAACAATATCCTTAGGTACAAAAAATCCATAATCCTTAAAGGTAACCATGGCTTCTTTCCCGTCCCCAAGAGAAACTTTCATCCAACATCCTTTGGCCTTGCAGACGTCAGTTACTACGCCGGAAAAAGTGGTATTAAGGGTATCTGTTTCGCTAAGATTACTAAATGCCATAGCTATTTCAGCTTCCTTAAGTGCGCCCGAGGAGTCGAAGGTCTGCCCAAAAACCTGAGTTTCTTCCGTAACCGCAATCTTTTCCTCAGTTTCGGACTGAGTATTCTGCTGTTTGCAACTTCCAAGAATTAGAAAGATCACAATGATTATGTTAAATCCTTTCATTTTATGTATGTTTTATAATTTGTCTACAAAACTGGCGATTTTTCGGCAGAAAAAGAAGGAACAAGAAGGCATAAATGTTTAATTTTGAGTTGTAAATATAATAGGATGGAGACCAACATCACGAACATTAGTGTTGAAAAAGTGAAAACGTCTAAGATTTCACAGGTAGATTTCAACAATCTTCCCTTTGGTAAGGTATACTCAGATCATATGCTGGTATGCGATTATGTAAATGGAGCGTGGCAAACCCCTCACATCATACCCCATCAAAAAATTACGCTAGATCCGGCCGCAAAGATTTTCCATTACGGCCAGTCCGTTTTTGAAGGAATGAAGGCATACAAAGATGTTGACGGCCATATTTGGCTCTTCAGACCAGCAGAAAATCAGGCAAGATTAAATATCTCTTCCAAGAGGATCGCCATTCCGGAACTCCCTAAAGAGATTTTTATGGAAGGGTTGAAGACGCTTATTCAAATTGAGAAAGACTGGGTCCCAACCACGCCGGGCAGTTCATTATACATCCGTCCCTTTATTTTTGCGTCGGGATTAGGTTTGCACGCCTCTCCGGCAGATCAATACAAGTTCCTTATAGTATGCGCCCCTTCCGGACCTTACTTTTCGGGTAAATTAAAGGTGTTGATCGAAGAAAAATATTCGAGAGCAGCTAATGGCGGTGTAGGTTACGCAAAAGCCGGAGGGAACTATGCAGGGCAATTTTACCCAACTCAGCTAGCCGTAGAAAAGGGGTATCAGCAAGTGGTCTGGACAGATGACAATACACATGAATATATAGAAGAGGCCGGAGCAATGAATATCTTTGTTCGGATCAATGACACCCTACTGACCAGTCCGGTAAGCGACCGGATCCTGGATGGCGTGACCCGTAAAAGTGTGATCGATATTGCAAAGGCGGAAGGAATCCCTGTGGAGATTCGGAAGATAAGGGTGGAAGAACTTGTTGTGGCTTCAAAAAATGGTAGTCTTAAGGAAATGTTTGGGGCCGGAACTGCCGCAGTAATTTCGCCTATTTCCGGATTTGGGCACAGAGATGCGGACTATTCATTACCCGAAATTGAAAATAGTTATGCAGATCATTTAAAGAAACGCATTACTGATATTCAATACAACAGAACAGATGACCCTTTTAATTGGCGGTACAGGGTTTTATAAGAATTAGATATACCCCTAAAGCAGAGTGCTCTTCCTGGGCACTCTACGTTTTTTTAAGGATACCTTCTATATTTGGTTTGAAATAATCCGGACCTTTTAATACTTTGCCATCTTCCCTGTAAATAGGTTGGCCATCTGCCCCCAACTTACTCATATTAGATCGTTGGATCTCTTCAAAGACCTCTTCAATAATATGCTGCATTCCATGTTCCAGAATAGTACCGCACAGAATATAGAGCATATCCCCTAAGGCATCTGCTACCTCTACAAGGTCATTTTTTTCGGCGGCCTCAAAATATTCTTTATTCTCCTCGTCCATCAGGTTAAATCGAAGCTTGTTTTTGTCACTTCCCAAATTAGCTTTTGGTGCTTCTTCCACCCCTAAGCCAAAAGAATGATGAAATTGAGCTACGGCAGCTATCTTGTTTTTCATAGTCTGTGTAATAATTGTAGTTTTGCGCTAAAATATATATATGTTTAGTAAAGGGCAATTAATTTTTGCAGCCTTCTTTGTAGTTGCTTTTGCGATAATAATATTCCTTTCTTATAAAAAGGATAAAAAACTGCATACCAAAAATTACAAAGGTGTTAAATGGGTGGGTATAGTGTTTGTTATATTCATAATTATTCTGTTTGCGATTAAAGAATGGCTTAAAAATTAACATATAAATTGCCTACACCACAAAAATCTTTATTCTCACAACTAAAAATGGATTTCATTCGTATACTATAAGAAAACACGTACTTTTGCGTTATACTTTCAAAGAAATCCGATAAATGACAACCTTTTTTACCATTTTCTTTATTTTAGTATTAGTTAATGCTGCTCTTTTATCGTTTAGTATTGTCACCAGCGGACGAAGACAAGACGAAGTTTCAAAACAAGAGCCTCAGGATTCCAAAGACAGGATCTACCCGCTGGATTTGTCATCCTCAGAATACCGAAAAGCTATTTAGATTCCTATCTTTAGGAAATGAAACAGTTTTTACTGGTGTTTCTTGGCGGTGGAATAGGCAGCGGCCTTCGTTACCTTCTCAGCAAAACACTTAACCCATATACCCCTAACTTCTTTTTAGGAACCTTTGGTGTAAATATCTTAGGTTGTTTAATCATAGGTATTATCCTTGGTTTATCTGCCAAATCAACATCCTTTAGTAACAATACGGTCCTGTTTATTACCATCGGATTTTGCGGCGGATTTACCACTTTCTCTTCCTTTGCCCTGGAAAATTATGGAATGTTGCGGGAGGGACAAATACTATCTTTTCTACTTTATACCTTAAGCAGTATTGTGGTTGGTATCCTTGCTGTTGCCCTGGGCTTATGGCTTTCAAAGATTTTTTAGCATACTAATTTTCTTCTTTTAAAAACCCTGAAGATAGCTCCTCCGGCATCTCCGGCAGCTTATATCACTCGTTACCTACATCTTTTGTTAAAGTACCCTTACAATAAAATCATATAGATAATTAATCCGTTTTTGAATACCATACCCTAATTATTTTAGGGTATATTTTATTATAATGATAAAAATGAACTACAATACCCCTAATTTTTTAGGGGTTGTTTTATTTAAATTACATTTGGCCCGTCAACAATAAACAAATACAATGAAAAAAGTAGAAGCAATTATTAGAAAATCAAAATTTGATGATGTCAAAAAAGCACTGCATCAGATTGAAGTTAACTTCTTTAGTTACTGGGACGTAACGGGGGTTGGCAATGAAAAGCAAGGGCATGTCTACAGAGGTATTTCTTATAGTACCACCGATATTCAACGACGGTATTTAGAGATCGTAGTTTCCGATGACTTTCTGGAGAAAACCATCCAAACAGTTTTGGACTCAGCCTATACCGGTAATGTTGGGGACGGGAAGATCTTTGTGTCGGATGTCCTAGAAGCTTACAGAATCAGAACAAGAGAGAATGGATACGAGGGTATCAATTAAATAACCACCAAACAACTTTTAAAAAATGGATACAGGATTATTTACAGCTAACAATATATGGATGATGATTTGTACCGCATTGGTATTCTTCATGCATACCGGGTTTGCCTTTTTGGAAATTGGACTTACCCGTCAAAAAAACACTATCAATATTCTATTTAAGAACATCTTTATAATCACCGTAGGGTTATTGATGTACTATATTGGCGGATTTAACCTTATGTACCCAGGTTTCGCAGATGGTTCCATGGGTATTCTTGATTTCGCAGGATGGGGCATTGCAGCTCCTGAAAATGGGATGACCCCGGAATACGCAGACGGGGGATATACCTGGTGGACCGACTTTCTCTTTCAGGGAATGTTTGCCGCTACGGCAGCTACCATAGTTTCGGGTGCAGTCGCAGAACGAATGAAGATCGGACCTTTTATGATCTTTACCATAATCTATGTAGGTCTTGTTTACCCCATAGTGGGATCATGGCAATGGGGAGGCGGATTCCTTTCTACCCTGGGTGGTGAAGAAGGATTCTATGATTTTGCCGGCTCTACCCTGGTGCACTCCGTAGGAGGGTGGGGAGCAATTATTGGCATCTATCTCTTAGGAGCAAGAATTGGTAAATTCAGTGATGAAGGAAAAGCACAGGCAATTCCCGGGCATAATATTCCACTGGCCACCGCAGGGGTATTGGTCCTTTGGTTAGGATGGTTTGGATTTAACGGAGGTTCCGTACTCTCGGGTGATCCTGAACTTACTTCCCTGGTTTTGGTGACTACAAGCTTAGCCGCCGCCGCCGGAGGAGTAGGAGCACTAATACTGTCTACTTTTCTTTATAAAAACTTAGATCTTACCATGTTCCTCAATGGCATCCTTGGAGGCCTGGTAGGAATAACGGCAGGAGCAGATCTTATGTCGCCTAACGAGGCTGTTGTGATCGGGTTTATAGCCGGACTTATTATTGTTCTCGGGGTAGCATTTATTGATAAAATAAGATTAGATGATCCCGTTGGAGCTGTTACTGTTCACCTTATCTGCGGCATGTGGGGAACGCTTGCCGTTGGGATCTTTGGGGCCAAGGCAGGAGGAGAACAATTCTTATATCAATTAGCCGGTGTAGGTGCAGCAGCAACCTTCTGTTCCTTATCTGCCTTTCTCATCTTCTACACCTTAAAGAAAACAGTAGGTATCAGAGTGTCTAAGGAAGAAGAACTAGATGGTCTGGATCTCCATGAACATGGGATGGATGCGTATTCCGACTTTAGAATGAATCAACATTAATAAAAAGCGAACGGAGCGTTTTGCAGAACGCTCCGTTCATAACCCTTTCAAAACTTTCAATTTAAAACAGTTACTAACATCCTACTAGTAGGACATCAAAAACATTGAATTATGAAAACGATTATACATACAAATCTCGTAAAAAAAATATTCTTTTTGGCAATACTTCTGATTGCAGGATTTGGATTTGCCCAGGAAGCGGAAGAAAGTTCAAGCCCATTTTCTTTTTCCGGGAGCATAGACACCTACTTTAGAACAACTTTTAATGATGCAGGTCTTGCTACCACGGCCACACCAACCTCATTTGCTAACCAAACCGGTTTTGCATTGGGTATGGCTAACGTTATCGGTACCTATGAAACCGGTTCTACCGGCGTAGTTGTTGATTTGGTATTTGGCCCGAGAGGCACAGAAGCTACGTTTGAAAATGACGTTTTAAACGGCATAATCAATCAGGCATATGCTTATTGGAATGTATCAGAAAAAACCACTTTGACCATAGGTCGTTTCAATACCTGGGTAGGCTATGAGGTTATTTCCCCCGCAGCCAACTTTAA
>NZ_JBATLB010000272.1:0-10265 GCF_049669965.1 Muriicola sp.
TTTGAAAAAATGAATGTAGTTTATTAGGGTTTAAATAATTTCCAATAAACAATTTAAATTTCCTAATTTGGAACAATCTAAATACTGACCGTCCATTCAACCACTATACCTATGAATCTTTTCAGAACTAAATTACAGATCACACTATTGCTGTGTGCCTGTTCAACATTGCTATTAGGACAAACCACTGTTACCGGAACAATTACGGATGGAAGTACGCAGGAAGTACTTGCCGATGTCAATATTATTGTGGTTGGAACCTCCCAGGGCACTATTACAGGCAGAGACGGGAAATACTCTATAACCGTAGAACAAACGCCTCCCTTTACCTTAACCTTTTCTTATTTAGGTTTTAGAACAGAAGAAGTTGTAGTAAATGAAAATACCACAACCGTCGACCTCACTTTGCAGAGAGAATCAATGTTTGGACAGGAAACTGTGGTCTCCGCTTCACGCCTAAGACAACGCATTCTCAAGTCGCCGGTGAGTATCGAAAAAATGAACATCAAATACATCCAGCAGACACCCACCGCAGATTATTATGACGCCTTAGCAAACATGAAGGGGGTACAGGTTACCAATTCCGGCTTAAATTTAACCTCCGTAAATACACGTGGCTTTGCCGATGCCATTAATTCCCGTTTTGTGCAAATTGTAGACGGTATGGACACTGCAGATCCTACCTTAAATGCCAACCTGGGCTCTATACTGGGATTGGGTGAACTAGATATAGAAAGCCTTGAATTGTTGCCTGGTGCAGCCTCTGCCTTATATGGTCCTAATGCTTTTAATGGACTTATGATCATGAAGAGTAAAAGTCCTTTTGATTATCAAGGATTAAGCGTGATGACCAGGGTAGGATTTACCAATTCCAACGCAGGAGGTTCCAACCCTATGGGGATTTACAGTTTGCGTTATGCCAAGGCCTTTAATGATAAAATAGCCTTTAAAGTAAACTTTTACTATCTGGGAGCCGAAGACTGGACCGCTAACGACTACACCACCGATCGAAATAATCCGGATTCAACAACCGACTTAAGCAATGACCCCAATTTTGATGGTCTTAACCTTTATGGTGATGAAATTCCGCTTCCTGTCAATTCTTTCGGAATTGGCACCATCAGACGAACCGGTATACAGGAAGAAACACTGCTCGATAATAATGATGCACGTACGCAGAAGGCAGATGTGGCGATTCATTACAAGATCAAACAAGATATGGAGCTCATTGGTCTCTATCGCTACGCAGGAGGCCGCAGTGTAGGTCAAGGCCTAACTAGACTTGCCTATAGAGATTTTTCTACCCAATTTGCTAAACTCGAATTAAAAAGTGATAATTTTTTTGTCAGGAGTTATATTAGTTTGAGTGATGTTGATGATACCTATGATATTGGCACTTTAGGAACTTTAGTAAATGAACGATTTAATCCGTCACAGCGTCCGGACGGCAGTGGTTGGATCGAGGATTATGTATTAGCTAATCTCGGTGCTATTCCAGGAGTAACTCCAAATGACCCGTCTGCCGCCAGGACGTATGCAGACCGTTTTATGATTGATCCTATTACCGGAGAATACGTACCATCATTCCAGGACGTGGTGAGTGAAATTAGATCTATAGATTATCAGGGAAATCCTCCGGGAGCTTCATTATTTCAAGATTCTTATATATGGAACTCCGAACTTTATTATAATTTTAAAACCATTGACTGGGCAAAAATTATAGTAGGGGGCAACTTCCGCCAATTTAACCTGTTTAGCAAGGCCACCACTTTTGATGAAGCTCCCGTTGACCCTGATAACCCAGAAAGAATTTTAACCAATAATTATGGAGTTTACACACAGATATCCAAAAACATCGCGGAGAAATTAGAAGTAGCAGCGTCTATCAGATATGATAACATGCTTGACTTTGAAGGGCGCTTTACGCCTCGTTTATCTATGGTGTATTCCCCTGACCGAAACAATAACATCCGGGTTAATTACCAGACTGGTTTTCGTTTTCCGGATATGATTGCGCAGTTTATCTATTTTCCTACACCTAATGGAATTCTTCTTGGCGGGGTGCCTTCCATTGCTTCACGATATAACGTTTATAATGGAGGGTCCTGGACGCAGGCTTCTTATAATGATTTTATAACCCAGGGAGGCACCTTAGATCCAACAACAGGAGCTGTCCTAACCAATCCAGGTAATGTTACCCTTGAAACGCTTGACACACCGTACGTAAAGCCAGAAGAATTAACGTCATTTGAAATAGGATATAATAGCATCATTGGTGGCAATTTATTGGTTGACTTGAATTACTACCACACCTCCTATACCAACTTTCTAGGAAATGTAAGCGCCATAAACAAAGTTTCAACGGCGCACCAGGGACAACAAGTTGACGCAGGAACACTATGGCTGCTAAATGCGAATTCACCCTCAAAAGTAACATCGGATGGATTTGGATTGAGCCTAACCTATAATTTGCCAAATAATTTTGTGCTTACAGGGAATTACACCTATACAACCTTCTCAGGAGATCAACCTGCAGGTTTCCTTACGCAATTTAACACCCCAAAAAATCGCTATAATCTGGGTCTTGCAAATAGTGAAGTGACTAAAAATTTAGGATTTAATGTCAATGTAAGCTACCAGGATTCTTTCTTATGGGAATCTCAATTTGGAGTTGGAAACATACCTTCCTATGCGGTAGTAAATGCACAGGTAAATTACACCCTGCCTTCACTTAAAACCATTGTTAAACTTGGCGGCACCAACATTGGCGGAAGCGATTACCGCACCAATTTAGGCTCGTCCTTTGTTGGACAAGTATATTATGTGTCCCTGATATTTGATGAGTTGCTTAACTAGATGAATACCAAAGAAATTTGGGCTTTAAAGTAGTTATGGATTTTTAGTCGCCTAAAGACCAAACCACAACTAGTGTGCTAGGCCTGTCTGCAGATAGGCCAACTATACCTCTTCCTTGGTTGTGACTTACTCAAAAATCCGGATTGAATGGAGGAAAGTTCGCAGAGGCCATATGAGTCGTATTTTGGGCATAAACCTCTTGGACAATCTTGTATAGATCTGGTATTACCTTCCTGGCGAGCCTGGAATTACTGTTTAACAGCACACAGATCCCAAGATCGGCTTCAGGATAGACGGCAATTTCATTTCTGTAATTATTTACGCTTCCCCCATGATGCCAAATGGTTTTTTCCTGCGTTGAGGAATCTTCAACAAATTTATGTATCCGCCATCCGAAACCATAGGCAGAAGATACGTGTCCGTCCCAACGCTGATAATATTTACTGCGCCCCTTAATTTCAATAGCCGGCCTAAACGCTTCTTGTATGGATGCCAAACTCATGATCTCCGGGTTATGCCCCAGAATAAACCGCATCCATTTTCCCATATCTTCAGCACTGGCACTAATACCACCAGCCGCTATGGCATTGTAATAGTGATCATTCAACTTTTTGGGCCTCCAACCGAAACGAGACTTATAATGGGGCATGGCCACATTTACAGCGTGTCCCAAAGTTTCGTAATCCATGGTGGTAGAGCACATTTGTAAGGGCTTAAAAAATTTATTTTCCAGCGATGTTGCAATACCCTGCCCGGTTGCCTTGTAAATCATTTCACCGGAAAGTGCAAACAGTGCATTCTGATAACTGTAAAGCGTTCCTGGTGCGCTAATTGGATGTACTTCTTTAAAACGTTCTGCTATTGTAGATAAGGGTAAACCTGCTTCTACCAGATTGGTAAAACTGTGATAAGGCGCCCCGGAGGTATGCGATAATATATGGGCCAGGGTCACCTTTTCCGTATTTGTACGATCTCCCAACTGAAAATCAGGAATATAGGTGCTTACCTTATCTTCCCTGCGAAGGGCACCTTCTTGTATGATTTTAGCTGCAAGTATACCCGTAAATCCTTTTGATAATGAACCAAGCCTAAAGATGGTTTGACCATCTACCTCCTTGTCCATGTTACTGTTTCTTTTTCCGAAGCCCTGAGAGATCACAATTGAATCTCCCCGTACGATGCTAACACCCGCTCCTACTATGTCTCCCGCAGCAATGGCCTTCTTAAAATAGGTTTTGACAGCGGCTTCTAATTCCTGCTGTTGCCAATGATACAGGGCCTCCTCTTTGGGGTCTATGGGCACCTTTTTAGGATTCCTACTAGCCACTGAGTTTTGTACTCCTGAATTGGTTTCAGGCTCACTAAAGCTAATGGTGAGGCCCAATAATATACCCAGAAGTATGGATGGTAGTATGAAGTTTTTAAAACGATGCATTCGTAGGTTACCTTATTAAGTTGGGGTGCCTGAGGGTGAAAAATACAAAGACACTTTTAAATAACCGTTTTAATCTGTAATTATTATGTATTTTCATCAGAATCAGTGTATTTCATTTTGAGATACGCCATTACATGTATCTGAACATCCCTTTAAATACCCATAATTCGATCCTTAATCTTTGATAGAGAGCAGAAAAGATAATTCAGTATCTTGGCGGAGAAACTAGGAACAAATACAATCGCCAATCAACTTCTTTTGTAATTCATATAAAATTGTCTGAAAATTATATCCCTTCTAAAAACACAACTCTAAAATGTACTCTTGAATAGAACAATCATCTTAGCCAGCTGTATAGTCAGTTTCTTTAGTAGTTATGCATTCTCCCAGGAAAGAGAGCTTAGGACCAACGAAAGATTAATTCTGGGTACCCATAAAGAGCGTACCGCCTCTATTTCCAGTGGAGATATTGACGGGGATGGCGATATAGATGTGCTGGTCGCCAATGGCAGACACTGGCCCGGACAGAACAGGATCTTTACCAATGATGGAAGAGGAATCTTTACGGTCGAAAAAGATTTGGGTGACCTAAGGGAAACAACCTATGCCACAGAATTGGCGGATCTGGATAACGATGGAGATCTAGACGTAGCCGTTGGAAATGATATGGCCCCTAATACCTTGTTCCTGAACGATGGGCAAGGGAATTTTACCAGCAATGGGACTTTTGGCGAGGCCTATGCCCCTACTCGTAACATTACCCTGGCAGACCTTAATAAAGATGGATTTATTGATATACTCATCACCAATAGAGGGCGTGCCAACGAAATTTGTCTGAATGATGGCAACGGTAATTTTTCGAGAACCATCAACTTTGGGAGCACAAACGATTCAACCATTGATGTGGAAGTGGCAGATATGGATAATGATGGGGATCACGATCTGATTTTAGCCAACAGAGACGAACAACCTAACTACGTGTATCTCAATGATGGTGCCTTAGGATTTAATGAGAAAATAGCCTTTGGAACAGGAAAAGACAATACGCGTTCCATAGGAGTTGGGGATCTCAATAATGATGGATGGGCCGATATTGTTACCGCAAATATTGGCCAACCCAATGTTATCTATTTTGGTAATTCAGCAAATCCCTTTACCGAATTTGTCATTTTCGATAGCACAGATGCCGACAGCTATGCTGTGGCTTTGGCCGATCTAAATGGAGATGCCACGGTAGATATTATTATCGGAAATTCTGAAAGTCCCAATCTGGTGTTTTTTAATGAAGAAAATGGTGCCAAATGGACAGAGAATGTGTTGGAGGAAGAATCCTTTGATACCTACGATATCATTGCTGCCGATTTAAATAATGATGGTTTCCCTGATATTATTGAGGCAAACTCTGACGAGATCAACCGCTATTACCTAAACCGAAAGAAAAGATAAGCCTAACCCATAAATCCAATTAAATATGCAAAATTTGAAATCAATGCAAGTACGAAATATGCATTACCTTGTTTATGCACTGTTCTTCCTTTTTCTAACAGCCTGTCAGCAACCTAAGGATCAATCTGCAACCTTACTCATTTATGGCGGGAATATTTATACAGTAGACACTACACAGGTCACGGTAGAAGCAGTAGCCGTGAAGGACAACCTCATTATTTTTGCCGGAGATCTCACGGAAGCCGAGCAATACAAAAACGACCAGACGCAACTCATAGATTTAGAAGGCAAGACCATGACGCCCGGTTTAATAGAAGGCCACGGTCATTTCATGGGATTGGGATACAATGAAATGAATCTCGATCTGATGAATACCACCAGTTATCAGGAAATAGTAGATGCAGTAGCGGAAAAAGTAAAGACAGCAGCGCCCGGGGAGTGGATCACCGGGAGGGGTTGGCATCAGAGTAAATGGACAGAAATGCCTGCCGTAACGGTGAATGGTTTTCAAACACACGATCTGCTTAGTGAAGTGTCACCGGATAATCCGGTGTATTTGAGACATGCCAGCGGCCATGCAGGTTTTGCCAATGCAAAGGCTATGGAAATAGCAGGTATTCAGGTATTGGCGAAAGAGGGAATTGATAAATTTGAAATAACAGGCGGGGAAGTTATGAGGGACCCGCTGGGAAGACCTACGGGAGTCTTCAATGAGCGGGCCCAAACTCTTATCACGAAGCACATTCCGGAGAGCACCCCTGAAAAAGATATTAAAGCATTTGAACTGGCCGTAGCTGCCTGTCATAAGAATGGAATTACAGGTTTCCATGATGCCGGCATCGGGAGAGAGACCATTGCACTTTACCAGGAAATGAAGGCTCAAAATAAAATGAACCTCCGTCTGTATTGCATGCTAACTGGTTGGGATAAAGAATTGCTCAATGAATGGTATTCAAAAGGCCCTATGGTAGATCCAGACCATTTAATGACCATCCGTTCCGTAAAATTAAACTGTGATGGCGCCCTGGGTTCCAGAGGGGCATGGCTGTTGGAATCGTATTCAGACAGACCCGGACACTTTGGTCATGAAACGCTCCCTATGGACTTTGTGGAAGAGACAGCATTAAGTGGACTTAAAAATGGTTTTCAGGTATGTTCACACGCCATTGGTGACCGGGCCAATAAAGAAATTTTAGATCGGTACGAAGCTGCTTTTACGCAGTTACCTCAGTTGGCAACCAACTCCAGGTTTCGCATAGAGCACGCCCAGCATCTACATCCGGATGATATTCCTCGCTTTGCCAAATTAAAAGTGATCCCTGCCATGCAGGCGGTACACTTGTCATCAGACAGACCCTGGGCCATTGACAGGTTGGGTGAACAACGCATTAAAGAAGGTGCCTATATGTGGCAGTCACTGTTGCAAAGCGGTATTCCCATCGTGAACGGCACAGACGTCCCTGTAGAGCCGCTGAACCCAATTGCGAGTCTGTATGCCAGTGTAAGCAGAAAGACCTTAAAAGGAACGCCCGAAGGCGGCTATGAACCGGCAGAGAAGATGACGAGGGAACAGGCTCTGAGATCATACACCCTGGATGCAGCCTATGGTGCCTTTGAAGAAGACATCAAAGGGTCTATCACCGTAGGTAAACTTGCAGATTTTACCATCTACGACCAGGACCTGATGACCGTTGCCGAAGAAGAGCTATTGAATACAGAAATAGCCATGACTATTTTTAACGGGAAAGTAGTTTATAACAAGAAAGATTGAAACGTCGTTTTGAAATACCCCTGTAAATTGGCAAATATGTATTTCACCACTGCCTTTCACCTTGTAATAAATTCTTTGTGGAAACAGCAAGTGCTTGCTATGTAATTCGTTTAATATTCTTTTTAAAGTAGGACGCACCCATACTTGCTGGTATACTGGTAAAACCGGAATATTTTTTATATATTTAAAGGACTACGCTGATAAACATCTGCCTATGTCTGCATACGAAATTGAAATAATATTGAGCAGACAGTTGGCAGATTGCCTAACCGTTCCGGTTTTTTTAGTTAATCCCGAAGGAACCCTTATTTTTTACAACGAACCCGCCGAAGTTATTTTGGGCCAAAAATTCCAGGATACAGGGCCTATGCCAGTTGGCGATTGGGGCACTTCATTTTTTCCGCATGATGAGGAAGGTAATAGTTTACCTCCGGAGGAACTACCGCTGGTTCAAACCTTGCAACATAGGCTACCGGCGCACAAGACGTTTTGGATCAAAGCCCTCAATGGCAAGTCCACTCAAATATCAGTAACCTCTATTCCAATCATAGGGCGTTCTAAGAAATTTTCAGGAGCCATGGCCATCTTTTGGGATAACGAAGTCATAGGATGAAGGTAAAACTACACGGAACCCGCGGAGCATATCCAACCTCCTCGGCAAATAACCAGATCTTAGGAGGGAATACCTCTTGTATTGAGGTGATCAATGGAAAAGAACGGATCATTGTAGACGCAGGTACCGGAATTTTAGGAATTGATTTTAGTACCTTTTACACCACTGACCGCATCGATATCTTACTGACCCATTTACACATGGACCATATACAGGGGCTGGCCTTTTGCAAACCCTTGTTCAACCCCAATAAAGAAGTACATATCTGGGGTCCAGGCGGCAGTCCCGAATCACTTACAACCCGATTGAATCGATTTTTATCGCCCCCTCTTTTTCCGATCCCGCTGCGGGATTTACCTTCTAAGCTTATTGTTGAGGAATTACCCAATACAACATTTACCCTTGGAAATTTTACGATAACTACAGAATATATAAGTCATCCGGGGCCCACGGTAGGTTTTCGTATTCAATGTGGGAATAAGACACTGGCCTACCTCCCAGACCATGAGCCTGTGATCGGGAGGTCACACCTTTTTCCTGAAGATGAATGGGTATCGGGATTCAGATTGGCTCATCAGGCAGATCTCCTTATACACGACTCCCAATACAGCAAAAATGAATATTTAGAAAAAGTTGGATGGGGCCATTGCTCTCTGGATATTGCAGCCGAGTTCTGTGCCAGGACAGAGGCCAAACACCTGTTGTTGTTCCACCATGATCCGGCTCATTCAGACGAGGAGAGAACCCGTATGTTTACAAATTTTATGGGAACGGCGGATTATAATTTTCCAATCGAGCTGGCTGTGCAAGGACAAGAGATAGAAGTATAAATGGTCGCTTGAGTACGCACGCTTTTGTTCTTAAATTCCAAATAACATAATTCAAATTCCAATATTGATAGTTGCTATCTCCGGCTTAGCGCGCAGACAGGCGAGGTACGAGGTAAAAGGACGAGACAAGAGGCACGAAGTTGGAGGTAGGAGGTTTCTAATACGCGCCTCGCACCTCACAATTCCCATGCTATTTAATAGACTTTATATGGGCAAATATGGATACTCCGTTGATGATAGTTTCCACAGGATTATCAAGCATTTTTACTCCTTTTACATGATTGAACTCGCCATCTGGGGATATGGCTATAATGTTGTAGAATATACGATCATCTTTGATGGCTCTTAAATGAACAATATTGCCCGATTTACTTACACCCTTAATAGGTAATATTTCACCTTCCTGGGTTATAGCTTTTATATCTATTAACGTACCATTGTTATCAATGGCTTTAACCGGATAATATCGTTCCCCATTCTTAATGATCAATTTAACAGGCAATCGTTGATCTTGTATAAATGCCTTCACATCCAATAAACTGATGTCATCGCCATATTGGATGGCTAGTACATCATGCAGTTTCCCATCTTTGTCAATAGCCTTTACATCCAAAAGTTTTTCAGCCATTTTGTAAGCTTTAATTTCCCATAGTGTTTCGGTTTGCTGCACCGTTTCGGATTCAGAAAATTCAGAATTGGGTTGATCCGCAATTTGTGCACTACCATAAAAAGCCCATGACAAAAAAAGAAGCAATACTACTTTGGATCTTGTTAGCTGCTGATTTCGTTTGGCATTCCTCATGACTGTTGTTTATGAGCCCTAAATGTATCAATTAACCAACCTCAGAAACATGATAAAGATCACTTAAACAAAATTCCACAGGCTTTGGTTTCACCAGAACGTAGATGAGCCTGGGAAGAAAGACAAGGGATAAGGTTTACGGTATCAGGAATATTCTTAAAAATCTTTTTAGTAATATTATTTCCGGAGGTTCAAATGGAACCTCCTATCTGGATTGGATATTTAGTTCCCCTGTTGGCGGGCGCGTCACGCTTGTTACCTACCCCAACCACCCCAATTTATTAAATTGCAAAAACCAAAATCCAAATTCCAATACTCAGATGTGCTTTTTTCATTTTTGGGATTTGGAATTTGTGATTTGAGATTTGGTACTTTCTATTATCCGAGCCAACTCTCCCTATCCAAACTCCTGTGTTTTACAGCCTCGGTTATACACCCGAATGCGTAAGTCTGAAATACGAAATTCAGGCCTTCTGCAAATCCCTTGTATAAAACCAACCCTGTTATTGTAT
>NZ_JBATLB010000273.1:0-4937 GCF_049669965.1 Muriicola sp.
GGCGTTAGCTCCTTATTTCTAGTCAATAATTCTGTAATGCTCGAATCTAACGGTATCGCCACAGAAATGGGGGCGGCCAATAACCTAAATGATTTGAATATGAGCACCAATTTTGGTGTCGGAATTACGTATCAATTGAATACTGCACTTCAGCTTAGTCTGGAACCTATGTTTAAATATCAACTCAATACATTCTCGGAGGCTGCGGGAAATTTTCAGCCCTTCTCTATGGGAGTATATTCTGGATTGAACTTTAGGTTTTAAGATGTTGGTTAGGTTGGTTACTTCTTACAGTAACCCCTGAGCGTCCTGCTTCTCTGGTAGGGCGCTTTTTATACTATTCAGTATATATTTTAGGGTCAATCATTTTCTTGTAACTCCTTTAATATCATGTTTCTAGACTTTTCCCGGAGTTCTCCTTTTTGATTTTCATTGAGTTCTTCTGTTCTAATAAACGATTTTACTTTTACTCTTAAAAGACCGGGGCCTCCACTAAAAAAAGTGAAAGGAAAACGTTTTTTGGAATCGAAAAAAATCATAGGAACGATCGGTATATTATATGCGATGGCCATCTTAAAAGCCCCATCTTTAAATGCATCCAGGACAACATCCTCTGGCGGAACGCCCCCTTCAGGAAAGATACAAATACTCAACCCCTGCTCAAGTCTTCGTTGCGCCCTTCGATATACCGCCATTCTGCTTTTACTGTTATCCCGATCTACCAGGATGCATACCCGCTTATAGAAAAAGCCGAAAACCGGAATATTCATCAATTCCTTTTTACCCACAAAAACAAAGGGATTTTTACTAACCAACAGCATTAGCATAATATCGAGCATACTGGTGTGATTTGCGATCAACACATAACTTTTCCCCTTTTCCAGGCGTTCTTCCCAGGAAATCCTTGGAATACATCCCATTCCGAATAATATTAGTCGGGCCCATATATTCCTGGCCAACCAAAAGAATTGCGGATAGGTCTTCTCTGAAATGGATAGTAGGATCAAGAAGGGGGAAAAGATGAAAATAGGAATCGCAACCAAAACATAGAACCAAACTCGATAAAGTAACTGGCCAGTTCTTTGGATAAAAGTTCGCATAAAATCAAAAATAACAATTTTAGCAGGGTTTTAGTATTTCTTTTACTTTTGTGATTCTTTAAAGAAAGGCCCATGGCAAGAATTTTAACAGGTATTCAAAGTACAGGGACTCCTCATCTTGGGAATATCCTGGGTGCCATCTTACCTGCCATAAAAATGGCAGAAAATCCTGGCAATGAATCCTTCTTATTTATTGCAGATATGCATTCTCTGACCCAGATAAAAAACGGGAAAGAATTGAGAAGCAACACCTATGCCACGGCAGCTACCTGGTTGGCCTTTGGCCTCGATGTAAATAAAACCGTGTTCTACAGGCAAAGCGATGTGCCGCAGGTAACCGAATTAGCGTGGTATCTCAGTTGCTTTTTCCCTTACCAGCGATTAACACTGGCCCATTCCTTTAAGGATAAGTCGGATCGACTGGAAGATGTGAATGCCGGACTTTTCTCATATCCCATGCTAATGGCCGCAGACATCCTATTGTATGACGCCAATATTGTGCCTGTAGGCAAGGATCAGCTTCAACATTTGGAAATGACCAGGGATGTAGCTTCCAGATTCCACGCTCAATTAGGTGAGACCTTTGTTTTGCCGGAAGCTCAGGTCCAGGAAGATACCATGTATATTCCCGGAACCGACGGCGAAAAAATGAGTAAAAGCAAAGGCAACCTCATCAATATTTTTCAATCAGACAAATTGCTGAGAAAACAGATCATGGGAATTCTTACGGACAGCACTCCTATGGAAGAACCGAAGGATCCGGATTCTGATACGGTCTTTGCACTTTATTCGATCCTCGCTTCTAAGGAAAATACTGCCAAAATGAGAGAGAGGTATTTAAAGGGCAACTATGGATATGGACACGCGAAACAGGAGCTTTATGAGTGTCTGGTGTCTACTTTCGGTGAAGCCCGGGAGAAGTTCCAATATTATATGAATAATGTATCTGAAATAGATGAACTATTGAATTTAGGTGCAGAAAAAGCGCAGTTGGTAGCAGATGATGTGCTGCTGAAGGTGCGCGCAAAGCTTGGGTATTAGCAATATCGCCAAGCATACTTCCCGGTTTGTTTTAATGGCATCCTTCTTCCATATTTTATAGCCAACTGCGCTTATCTCATCAAAGAGATCGATCAATAACACTTTCTTACGCGCTGAAATAATTGAATTAAACAACAATAAACCAGTTAGTTGGTTTTTGCCTAGATTGCTTCGAACTGTTTTCCGGGTAATGGTCTAACCAATCCCTTTAGTTCCATGGTTAATAGTACAGAAGCGGTTTTAAAAGTTGGGAGTTGATTCCCCATAGCGATATCATCCAACATTTGTTTGCCCTCATGTTGTAAGAAAGCATAAATAGACAGTTCTGGCTCCTCTAATTCCACAAATAATTGTTTTTGAATTGGCTTGGAGGACTTTATGTTCAGGTCCCAATTAAGATAGTAGACAAGATCTGCCACCGATGTAAGTAATTGGGCCTTTTGGTTTTTAATAAGGGCATTGGTGCCTGTACTGAAAGGGTCGTTTGTTCTGCCCGGAACGGCAAAGACGTCCCGGTTATAACTATTGGCAATATCGGCGGTTACAAGACTACCTCCCCGCTCCGCAGATTCAATAACTAAAGTAGCTTCGCTCATCCCGGCAATAATCCGATTTCTTCGCAGGAAATTCTCACGATCTGGGTTGCTGGTACTCCAAAACTCCGTTATAAATCCACCATTCTTCTCTATAGCCTCACAATATTTTTTGTGGGATTTAGGATAGATCTGATTGAGCCCATGTGCCAGGCACGCAATGGTTTGCAGCCCTAGTTCATTGGCTAACTTCTGGATGTAAATGTCCACTCCATAGGCAAATCCACTGATAAGAACAGGGTCTAAAGGTGCTAGTTCTTTTATAAATCGATCGCAAAACTGCCGCCCATAAGACGTCATATTGCGGGTCCCCACAATACTGATCACCTTCTTATCTGTAAGGTTAATTTTGCCTTTTTGGAACAGCATCAAAGGCGCATCAGAGCAATGTCGCAGGTATTTTGGATAATTCTCATCTTCAAAATACAAACATTGTATTCCCTGTTTTTGAATAAACGAATATTCGTTTTCGGCCGCTGTAAGATATTTATTATCGTAAAGCTCCTTTATGATCTTTGTGCCTATACCCCCTATTTTGAGCAGCGCTTCTTTTTTTTCTTTAAAAACGGCAGTAGGGGTTCCACAATGGGCAATAAGTTTTCTGGATGAGATGTCTCCAATGTTTGGAATACATTGTAATCTCAGGGTAGCAAGTAATTCCTCCTTCATCATCTGCATGTCTTTCTATCTTATTCACAAAATACAGAAAAACTAATGTTAATAAAAAGTATTCCGCCATTTTGAAGCGGCTCTATTTTTTTCCATCTTTGTCTTTATGAGTACCGCTACCTACATAGAAGAATTACTCTACCGGTATAATTGTGTGATTGTTCCCGAATTTGGAGCCTTTCTGACCCACGTTAAATCGGCTTTCATAGATAAAACTGCACATACCTTTTACCCTCCCTCCAAGGTGCTTTCTTTTAATAGTCAGTTGCAAACCAACGACGGACTCCTTATCTCATACATTGCAGAGGCTGAAAAGACCTCCTATGAGCTAGTTCAGGAAGATTTGGCCAAAACAGTAAAAGAGTGGAGTAAGAAATTAAAGAATGGGGAGGCCCTGGTGCTTCAGAATATTGGAAGCTTTAAGCCAACTAAAGAAGGGAAGCTAATCTTTCAACCCACTAAACAAACCAACTTTTTAACCTCTTCTTTTGGATTGAGTTCCATTGTTTCTACCCCAATTCTTCGGGAGGTATTAAAAGAGGAAGTGGAGGTCCTGGAGGAAAAGGTTCCATTTATCATTACGCCCGAAGTACGTAAGAAGAATGAGATGCGTCCATATTTAAAATATGCAGCAATTGTTCTTTTGGCAGTTTCAGCCGGATTTACCGGCTATAAAACCTACAATCAGGCGGTTACCAATGAATTGGTATCTCAGGAAAAAGCTCAGGAAATCATTTCCAATAGTATTCAGGAAGCGACCTTTTTTGACACAAAACCTATGGAATTGCCTGTGTTCCGTGTTGATGTAACTAAAAAAGTTAAGAAAAGTCATCATATCATCGCAGGAGCATTCCGGGAAAGAAGCAATGCAGACCGAAAGATAAAGCAACTTCGCAATAGGGGTTTTGACGCCTTTTATGTGGGCCAGAATAAGTTTGGTTTATTCCAGGTGGCTTTTGATAGTTTTGAGGACCCAAAACAGGCGTTAGAGGTCTTAAAACAAATCAGGCTTACAGAGTCTCGTGATGCCTGGCTTCTATCTGTAAAATAAAGTACTTTCCTTTTATCTACCTTTCCTTAGCTCGTATCTTTGCGAAAATAATTTCTTATGAAGCCTAAAACTCCCAGTGATTCCAGAACCATTATGACCGATCTGGTCCTTCCCAGTGAAACTAATCCCCTGAATAATCTTTTTGGTGGCGAGTTACTTGCCAGGATGGATCGTGCTGCCAGTATTGCAGCCAGGAGACACAGCAGACGCATAACAGTTACGGCTTCGGTAAATCACGTGGCTTTTAACAGATCTGTCCCTCTTGGAAGCGTCGTCACCCTTGAAGCAGCAATTTCAAGGACATTCAGAACGTCTATGGAGGTGTATATTGATGTTTGGATGGAAGATCGCTTAAGCGGGGAAAGAACCAAGGCCAATGAGGCAATTTATACTTTTGTGGCGGTAGATGAAACCGGGAAACCCACTATGATACCCCCTATTGTTCCGGAAACAGACCTTGAAAAAATCCGTTTTGATGGCGCA